>NZ_QQAY01000013.1 GCF_003350505.1 Falsibacillus pallidus | reverse complement strand
TCCATAAAAGTCATCCTTTCATAAAGATTTCTTTATGGAAGGATAACGGATTTCACCCAATATTTACACCTTTTCGCTTAACTTGACGGCTATGGAACCTGTCCCTGCGTCCCTGTTCTTTTTGTCATTTTCCATTCCATTCATCAATATTTTAATTAAAGTAATTATCAATTTTCATTGTGTATATACACCCATAAAGACAAATGGTAAATTATATTATATCTAGGAAAATATGATTATTTTATTAGAGGGTGCATAATGAATAACCGTTTGTATAAAGCTGCTGTTTCTGCTGCTGTTGTTGCAGCATCCATCGCTGTCCAGTCCGCTCCTGGCCATGCATCAGTGGGTTTTTCTGATCTTGATGGATCATTTGCTAAGGACGCCATTTTAAAGTTGGCCCAGGCAGGTATTCTAAATGGGCAAGGAGATGGGAAGTTCAACCCGGAAGGACAAATGAACCGGGCGCAGTTTGCAAAAATCCTTGCTTTGGCATTAAATCTCGATATCGAAAAAGTTCCGCAATCGTCTACGTTTAGTGATATCGATTCATCTGATTGGGCTTACGGATATATTGAGGCGGCAGCCAAAGCAGGGATATTCAATGGAAATTCTGATGGGACGTTCAGACCGACAGAATCATTGACCCGTGAACAGATGGCTGCTGTATTAATTCGAGCATTGGGTGTAGATGCCGACGGCTATGGAAAGAAGCTGGAGTTCAGTGATGCTGATCAAATAGCAGACTATGCCAAGGATGCGGTAGGGTATGCAGTAGAAATCGGGATAATAAATGGCCAGTCGAATGGAAAATTTGATCCAAAGGGCTCTGCTACTCGGGAGGCTGTGGCATTGGTGGCTCAATCCTTTATAGAAAAGAAAAAGGAAATGGATGAGTCTCAGCACAATCCCGCTCCTCAGCCAGATCCGGTTCCGGAGCCTCCTGCTTATCCTGGCGACACTAGTGCTCCGCGCATTTCAGGAATCACCATGGAATCCAGAAACAGCAATCCGGAATTTGCGAAGTCAGAAGATACCGTCGTGTTCCAATTTGAAACAAGCGAAAGAGTTCAAAAGCCTGTTCTTAAAGTGAATGGACATGACGCAGTGGTGCTGGAAAGTGAAGACAAAATTCACTGGCAGGCAGAATATGTGATTGGGGCTACAGATCAGGAAGGGGAGCTTCATTTTACAATCGATGCAGTTGATCTCGCAGGCAACCACAGCACTCAAGCAACTTCTACCACTTCTGGCAATACCATCGTCATTGATAAAACTGCACCGGTGATTTCGGGCATTACAAATGGCGAAACCGTGGAAGAAGCCATTCCTGGCAGTTCTTCAACTGACGTCCAAACAGTTGAGTTAAAAAGCGATAGAGATAAAAATGGAAATTATGAAACGAGCGAAACTTATGAAGCATTGGGCACCCCTATCACGCTTGCGGGACGATATCAATTAACGGTGACAGATTATGCCGGCAACATTGCTGAGACCGTCTTCAAAGTGAATCATAATCCGATTGTGTCAGCACCAATTGAGGATAGGGATGATGCAGAAATTAATCAAGAGATTCCTATTGATATCTCTTCTCTTTTTTCTGATATTGACCAAGATGAACTTTCTTTTTCAGCTACTTCAAACAATCCGGAGACAGCTTCCATAACGAGTGAACCTGACGGCAATTTCTTTTATATCGAGTTTCTTCAAGGGGGATCAGCGGAATTCACAATCACAGCGGATGATCATGAAGGTGGAACTGCATCGGAAACATTCATAATCACGACTAGTGTACCTGAACTTAATCACGCACCTCAAATAGTGAACGCCATCAGTGATCAAGTGGTTACAATGGAGAATCCTGTCCGAATCAATCTTGCATCTGTTTTTACAGACCCGGATAATGATGAATTAACATTTGATGCTGTGTCTTCCAATGCATCCTATGCCACTGCTTCTGTTGATGACGGGTACTTGACCATCACTCCTGAAGAAATCGGAAGCACCACGATAACTGTCACAGCCAGTGATGGAAAGGGTGGGGCAGAAGAGGTGTCGTTTCAAGCAGATGTGAAGGATGCAATGGTTCTTCATCTCGCATTTGATGATGATATCAAGGACAGTTCCGGCTATGACAATAATGGAGGTCTGGACTATGGACACTACTCATTTGTCAATGGAGTGGTCGGAAAAGCCATTCAATTTAAAGGAGTGGATGACCCTGGCCGAATTAAAATCACCAACAACCCTTCCCTCCAGTTTGCGGATAAGCTGACTATTGCCTACTGGCTAAGGATTGATGAGTCAAAAGGGCAGGAGGGAAATTTTCAACAAACCGTTCCTGCAGGTATCCAAAGTGTTTTCTCAAAGGATTCGGATAATACAGATCTGTTTAGTCTGGTGTTTATGGATGATGAAGAAAGCGGGTCTGTCCGATTTAAAGAAGTATCATCCAGTGTGATAAAAGGCGAGTGGGTTCATGTTGCCTATGTCATTGAAGGTAATAGCATCACAAAATATTATAATGGCCAATGGGTAAACGAAGTTGGTTTAACATCCCCGATTACTTTTACAACTGCCAATGGCAAGGACCTTTATATCGGCTACCAAGGCAACGGGTGGTATCCACTCTACGGCACGCTGGATGACTTCCGCATCTACAAGGATGCATTGACAAGGGAAGAAGTAGAAGCAATCTATCTCATGGGGACATCATAAAAAAAAGAAAAAGGAAGATAGAAGCCGCAGCCTCTATCTTCCTTTTTTATATAGGACACGTGTGGGACATAGGGACAGGTTCCTTGTCCCAAAAAATGGGACGAGGAACCTGTCCCCGTGTCCCCTAGGAAGGGAATTTCCAATTTATCGAGAATTAATGAGTAATAAAAGAAAGTTATGGGGGGAAATGATGGGGAGGCATGTAGGAGATTTTCCATTAGAAGAGCTGAAGGGGTATCGTCCTGAATTAATGAATAAACCTAATGATTTTGATGAGTTTTGGAAGAGAAAGAAGGAAGAGATCAATCATTTAGAGCCAATCGTCAAAATGGAGCTGCGCGATTTTCCACATCCCGGCATTGAGGTCTATGATGTTGTATTTACCAGCTGGGATGGAACACCTTTAAATGGGATGCTGATGAAGCCCGTTGGAGCCGCAAAATGTCCGTTGATTTTCCACTTTCATGGCTATACGGGGCATCGGGGATTTCCGCTGGATTATTTGAAATTCACTTCCCTCGGAGCGGCCGTTCTGGCGTATGACGTCCGGGGACAGGGGAATTCACCTGATTATGCCCGCTACTCAAACGGCAGCAGGGTGCAGGGGTGGATGCTGGACGGCATTTTTGAACCGGAAAACTATTATTATACGAATGTTTACTGCGATATTTTAATGCAGTGGAAATGGCTGAAGTCGGATGCATTCCCCTTTAAGCCAACGTCAATCGGACTTTGCGGCGGCTCTCAGGGAGGAGGATTGGCGCTGGCAGCTGCAGGACTTGTAAAATGTGCAGACTTTGTCATTGCCGATTATCCATTCCTGGCCCACTTTGAACGGGCGATCGATGTGGCGCTGGCAGGTCCGTATATGGAAATCGTGAACTTTTTTAAATGGCACGATCCGGAGTACATGAAATATGACCAAGTTTTAAAGACGCTGGGCTACATTGACTGTGTACATTTTTGTGAAAAGGTGGAGTGCCCTGTAATGATGTCCATCGGATTGGAAGATGCCGTCACTCCGCCTTCGACAGTCTTTGCAGCATATAATCATGTGAAATCAAAGGGAAAATCGATCGATGCATATCCGCAATTTACTCATGAAGGAAACCCGTTCCATGACGAAAAGAAGCTCGCCTTTTTACTGAAACATATGAAGTGAAGGAGGATTAGCTATGAAGAAAATTGTGTATTGGTACGACCATGAAACTGTGATTTTTGCAGCTGAAGAATTGAAAAGATTGATGGAGAAGTGCGGCAGCCCTGTTGGATTAATAGAGAAAGAAAAGTCAGGAGATTTTCATCAGGAGGCGATTCATCTGATTACTGCCGAACAGTATGCTCAAATGGGCGGAGGATCGGTGGAAATCAAAGGGGATGGTTTTGCCATCATTGAAAAAGACAGTTATGTATGGATTGTTGGTAAGGAACCTCGCTCCATTTTATATGGAGTCTACCAATATTGCAGCAATCGTTTTGGCTATAGGTGGATTGATCTTGCGAAGGAAACGATTACGGGTAAAAGTCGTGCGGCTGTGTCAATTGCCGAATACAGTCCTTCTTTTTCGCGAAGGGGGAATACCATTGAAACAATCAACGACCCCGATTATATTAATGCGCTCATTGATTGGGGTGTGAAGAATAAGCAAAATGAATATTTCTTTACATTTTTTCTTTGGGATAAAGTGGAGAGGAAAGTCGCTCCCGGGCTGCAAAAACGGGATGTCCGCGTTACGCTTGGAGGACACAGCTTGAAATTTCTCTTGGAAAAAGTAGGGGAATCAGAACTTCTTAAGGGAAAAAAGACAAGTTTTTTTTCAGGGAATAATGAAGTTCAGGAAAAAGTCATCCGCAAAATCATAGAGATTTGCCTGGAGAATAAAGTGATTAAGAGAATCTCCTTATGGCCTGAGGATGTAGGAATCGATAGCAGGGAAGCAAAGGGATTCATTACTTCCTATATTGCGTTTGCTGAAAAGTTGAAAGCGGTATTGGCGGATGCCCGGCTCGATGTGGAAGTGGAGCATATCGTCTATAATGCGGGTCTCGCTTGGGAAATGCTTGAACGTGAAGACGGCGCGGAGGCTTCTCATACTATCGATATCTTGTACGCCTATTGGGGCAGGGACTATTCTGAATCGCTATGTTCCGAGGATCCTAATCAGGTGAGGGCGACGCATGCTTTGAAGGATTGGAATGAACAGGCACGAAAGAAGGGGCGGTCGTTGACTGTACTCGAATATTACAGCGACCATTTTATGCTTTCCCAGCTGTTCCCTCCGCTGCTCAATAGGATTCACGGCGATTTGAAAGATTACGGGCAAATGAATATTGGAGGTGTGCTGAACCTGATTGTGCCGCTTCATGTGAAGCCGAATGCACCGGATTTGGAGAAAACCTACCCATGGAGATGGGGGCATCAATTAAATAACTATGTCTATACCAGGCTCGCTTGGGGAGAGGAATATGGAGATATTCTAGATGACTATTTTTCACTTTTCGGGGATGAAAAAGAATTATGGATGACTCGAATATTGCAGCTGGAAAAAGTCTTGTCCCCGCATACGAAATGGAACGTCCCATTGTTCCCGGCACGTGTGGTTGATCCTGAAAAGGTTGAAGCGTCAAAGGTTGATCAGGAAATTTATCGTTTCCTTGGAAAAGTCCATGAACTCTTAGCGGCTTGGGATTTGTCTGATGAAGAGGTGGGAAAAGGATCGCGAGTGGGGCATGAGAATCCAATATGTCCAAAGGAAAAACTGAAGATATACTTATCATATTTGAAAAAAATTGTAGAGAGGTATCGGGAAGAGTGGCAGGATGCAGAGTCCCGCAATTCAATGAAAGCATAAAAAAGCAGACCGGGTTGCCTGGTCTGCTTTTGTCATGGGGATTAAAGAGATTGTTCCTGCACTACTAGTTTAGGTTAATAGTAATTTTCTTATCTGACCAGAAGCTTGGTGTGAAGATAAGGTCCAGGTCTGAATCATTCTGAGGTGCTTCAAAAGAAATAGTTCCTTGAACTTTTCCACCTGCTGCAAGTTCGCCTGATTCCAATGCCGTATCTTGGTCTATTGTAATGAAGCCAGGATCTACAATGTTACCTTGGCTATTTTTCAATTGGAAATCGTATGGGTTATAAGAGATTTGATCTTTACCACCGTTTTCAATTGTTAGGTGAACAATAACAAATTCATTACCGCCTTTTGGTGTTTCAAATTCTCCGCCAGCTGATTTTTCTAATTTTGTTACGGTAACTTTGTGATCCCCCAATTGGATCGTATCGCCAAGTTTGAATGTCGTTTGAGCTTTTTCCTTTTTAGCTGAACCTGTTGAACCATCAACTTTTGCAGGTGCATTGGAGCTGTCATCTCCACCGCTTGTTGCTACTGCAATGATGATACCTAAAACAATAAGTGCAATAATTCCTAAACAACCAAATTTAAAAAACTTTTTCATTATATATTCCTCCATTATTCTGAAATAATATTTACCAAAACAGATTAACATAAATCCGCTACTACAAATCGGGCCCGTGTTGTGCGGGGACATACGCACCTGTAATACAACGGAATTAATAGTAACACAAATGAAATATAAATATATGTAAAAAACAAAAAAGGAATAATCTACTAAAAGTTATATTAATATAATTATTTGGAAAATAAAAACAAAGGTCACTTTTGGGGGCGCAGGGACAGGTTCCCTGTCCCAAAAAGTGGGACAAGGAACCTGTCCCTGCGTCCCTTGGGTTATCGTGTTATAGTAGGGATACAAAACCATTGAAATTTAAATTTAACATCATGAAGGAGTTTTACAACATGTTATATAAAATGATTGTGCTGGATTTGGATGATACATTGCTGCGGGATGACCAGACGATTTCTAAGAGGACGAAGGATGCGCTCCTCCAAGCGCAGGAAGCAGGGGTGAAAGTTGTCCTCGCATCCGGAAGGCCGACGGAAGGTATGGTCTGGGTAGCGGAAGAGTTGAAGCTTGCCGATTATGGTAGTTTCATATTGTCTTTTAATGGTTCAAAGATCATCAATTGGAAGACAAAAGAAGAGATATACAGCAGGGCGCTGTCCCCGGAAACAGCCCACCATCTATATGATTTGAGCCAGCGGGAAGGCGTAGGGATCCTTACTTATGCAGACGGCGCTATTATAGTAGAAGAAGAAAATGAATTTGCATCTGTTGAAAGTAGATTAACAGGATTGCCGGTAAAAGTAGTGCCTAGCTTTAAAGATGCAGTGCGTGAACCGGTCGTGAAAGCATTGATGCTGGAGGAAGGGGAACGCTTGGCAGAGGTAGAGAAGAAACTGCAGGCGGAACTTGACGGGGACCTGAGTGTGATGCGCTCGAAGCCATTTTTTCTGGAGTTCACTGAGCTCGGTGTGACCAAGGGAGCGAGCCTTGATTTTTTGATCAGTCGATTGGACATCAAGCGGGAAGAGATGATCGCGGTCGGCGACAGCTATAACGACCAGACGATGATTGAGTTTGCAGGACTTGGCGTCGCGATGGGAAATGCCCCGGGTGACATTAAGAATATAGCCGATTACGTTGCAGCTTCCAACATGGAAGACGGGGTCGCGGAAGTTGTGGAGAAGTTTGTATTGGAGAAATTAGCACGGGTGTAAATTGATAGAGTCAGGGCGAAAAAGATCGATTTTGCCCCGGCTTTTTTTTAGGAAAATATAATGAAAAATACCTAAAAAACGTTATTGCTACTTTTGTCCCATTCTGCTATATTGAGAGTAATATAACATAAGATGAAAATCTTTCCGATAATGGCAAACCTATTGAAAGGTAGGGACGCAAAGCCACGGGCCTAAAGCAAAATTCATTTTGCCAAGGCAGCCGGGTTGCCGAAGAAGACGGTATAGTAAGCCGCCTTTTTCAAGGTGGCTTTTTTATTCGCTTTTTTAAATTCTGATTATTCAGTAATTTTAACAAACCGATAGAAAATCGCCCACTGGCCATTGGAAAACGTAAATGAATGGGGTGGTCTGTATGACGTTTAATGTAGTGGATAACAGCAGGGAAAGAGACGAGGTCATCATCGTCATTTCAGGCGAACTTGATATTTTTACAATCGGGGAAGTCATGAATAAAATCGATGAACTCACCGTTCGGACATGCATCTTGGATTTTTCAGGAGTCACTTTTATCGACTCTTCCGGGATCGGCTTTGTTCTAAGAAAAATCATGGATTGGCAGGAAGAAGGAAGATCTCTTACTTTTATAAACTTACAGCCTGCTGTCCACGAAGTCATGGAAGAAATGGGAGCATTTTTAATATTAGAGGAAGTGTTGAAATAATGTCCATTGAACGAAATGCAGTGAAAATCGGCATGATTGAAACACCGCGTTTAAGTGATGAGTTAAAAGAAGCAGCGGCTGTCCAGGATGTGCTACTTCAACACGATGCCCCCTTATGCAAGGTGCTCGAATGCAAAGGCCTCTCGATTCCGGCTCATTATCTGGGTGGCGACTACTATGGTTTCGTCTATGAGGAAGAGAAGCAGAAGTATTGGGTTTTTGCTGGCGACGTCATGGGGAAAGGAATCCCGGCCTTTGCGAAGATGGCCATGCTCCGGACGGCCATCAGGACCTTGACACCGCAATGCGAAACGCCGTCGGAACTTCTCGGAAAAGTAAACAAAACCCTTCATGAGGATTTGAAGCTATTGAAGTCTTTTGCCACATTGTTCTGCGGGATGTACGATTTATCCACTCATACCTTTACTTACGCATCTGCAGGACATCCGAGTGCGATATTGAAGCGGACCAGTCTGCCAAGCGAACTTTTGACAGCAAAAGGGATTGCGATCGGCTTTCTTCCGGAGAGGATTTATGCGGAGCACGAAGTTTCCCTTGAACCAGGGGATTATATCGTTGTATATACGGATGGCATTTTAGAAGCAATGAATCACAACCGCGAGCAGTTTGGACGGGATAAAGTCATTGAATTGATCAACGGGCACAATTCTTGGGCAGACTTGATCCCTTCCATTGCAGAAACCGTCCTTGAGTATACAGATAACGAACAGAATGATGATATCACAATGGTGACTTTGAAGCGGATTTTGTAGAAGAAAAGCGATACTTGAAAGGAGGTGATTTTAGATGAAAGCACGCGTAAAGTACATTTTGACAGTGGCAGCAGTTATTGCAGCAGCCGTTGCTCCAGTTATCAGCCGTCCTTGGTGGTAAGACTAAGAAATTCAAATCTTTTAAAGGAGGCCATTTAGATGATTTATTTTGTCATAATTGCATTTATTGTCACCTTGTTTCTGAAGCGAAATCCTTTTTCGTTCATACGAAATATTTCATTTGAATGGCCTCTTCTTATTGTATTAAGTTTTGCCATACAGATATTTTTAAGCTTTTATTCTTCAGCAACAAGGGACAAATTGGAATGGATTTTTATATTAACATTTATCGGAGTCATCATCGGGCTTTGGAAAAACAGGCACTACTCCGGAGTGAAATGGATTTTAGCGGGTGCTGTCTTGAATCTGGCGGCGCTTGTTCTACATGGCGGAGTGATGCCGGTTGATGCACATGCGCTGCAAATGACCGGACAGGAAAATGCCGTCTTTGAAACCGATGCCCGCCACACCTTGATGGAGAATTCTCTATTTTGGATAGTCGGAGACTGGATCCCAGTCATACGCTATGTTATGAGTCCGGGTGACATTTTTGTAGGCATTGGAATTTTCTTGATGATTGTATGTAATTCTGGACCTGGAGTAAAGTATGGTGAAGCAGCATGAACACAGCCAATTTTTATATGAAGTCATTGTTTTCGATGGGAATTATCATTTTACTGTATGCTCTTACTCAATTGCATACACAGAAATTCACCATTTTCATCATTATGCTTTTGATCATAACGATTTTGGAAGTGTTTCCCGTTAATTTACCAAGTGGAGATGAATATTCAGCAGGAAGCATAGGCTTTCTGTTTCTTTTAATATATTTTGGCTTTGCTTATGCCTCTATCGCCATAGCATTGGGTTTATTGGCGTACGGCATAAAACGAAGCGGAACGTTTAAAGTTCCCATTTTTAAACTTTTTGTCAATATCGGGATGTATACATTCTCGATGCTCGCAGCCTATGTGGTCTGGAAGCTGACAAGCTCATGGAATTTACTGCTGGCGGTTGGGCTGACTGGTTTTGTATATGAATTCGTCAATATCATTCTCTTGGACGGCATCATGAAATCCGTTGCAGGAAGAGAGATGTTTACGAATTTTAAGCAGAAGCTGGCAGAACTGATCGTACCGATTTTTGTTTACGTCATTGTCACCCCAAAGCTGTATTCATCAAAATCGACTTTTGAGTTGTTTGACAATGTCATTTACACTCTTTTATTTCTGCTCGTGATTATCTTTTTTTCGAGGGAATATACGAAGCAGCTTTCCCTCAGGCATTCCTCTTCAAAAGCATTCATTCAGCTGCTTGAAGGGAGGATAGCTCCTGCCATTGCCGGGCACGGAAACCGGGTTGGGGTGATCTGCGAGGTGCTGCTCGATGACTTCGGCTACCCCAAGCGGAAGCGTCCAGATTTAATCCAGGCGGCCATCATCCATGACATCGGAAAAGCACTTTTACCTGAAGCCATCTTTCGAAAGCGCGGGGATTTCACATTATCCGAAGAAATGGAGTTCAGGACGCACCCTGAGAAGGCAGTGGAAATTGTCAAGACGATGTTCCCTAAAGAGCGGTTTTCGGATTGGGTTCTTTACCATCATGAAAGATGGGATGGGAAAGGATTTCCAAAAGGACTGAAGAAAGAAGAGATTCCATTAGAGTCGCGGATCATTTCTTTAGGGACTACCGTGGATAAACTGATGCTGCGGCACACAGATCCTGAAACGATTCTGAAGCTGTTGAAGGAGATGGCAGGGAATAGGCTGGATCCGAGGTTAGTGGATAAAATCGAAATCAACCACATCCGAATGATTCAGGCAATGAACCAATACGCCGCTGCTGATGTGGAGGCAGCTCCTGCGGCTGCTTTAGAGGCGTCCCAAAAGGATATCCTGAAAGAGGATACGTATTCTAGTATAGGAGAATCCTATTTTATTCATTTTAAAAACGGGAAATGGGAGTCTGAGAAAAAGGATTTCCCGAAAGATTTCGCCATGGAGCTTGTACAGTCGGCTTTTGACCAGCGAAAGCCAGTTCACGAAATATGCCAGTATCAGGACAGGGTATTGGACCTTCACGTCACTTCTAATGGTGTTCAGTCAGCCGTGGTTTTTGTCCATGATATTACGTCCCATCTGGGCTACCGAAGCCGGTTGGAAGAAAAAATCCTGGAATCCTATATGGATGTGGTCCGGGTTTTATCGGATGGAAAAATTATTTTATATTCTTCTAAGAAAGAGTTAGAAGAAAAGCTGGGTGAATTACAAGATGAGTTGGCAATCAGCAGCAACACGGATGTTCCAAAAAGCCGTGCCTTGATTAAAGGGGTATTGGAAGCCCGGGGAACCGAAATGAAATCAATGAAAGTTCAAATCGCTGTTTCCGAAGTGGTCACAAACATATTGAAGCATGCCGCAGGTGGAAGGTTTGCTGTCTATGAAAATGAAGACAAGCTTCAGGTTTTTGTTTCAGATAAAGGATCAGGCATCCCGCTCCATGAAATCCCGAAGACGATACTGGTATCAGGCTATTCAAGCAAACGCTCGCTGGGGCAGGGCTTCAAGATGATTGCGAGCTATTCCGATCAGGTTCATATGTACACCTCTTCTGAAGGAACAGCGATTTTGCTGGAATATAGCTTTTCTAAAACTCTGGAAGATTCGAGTGATGCATCATAAAAGAGTGGGCGCACGTTTTGCACCTGCTCTTTTTTGTTGGATTTTTTATGGAAAAGACATGTCGAAATTTATCGAATGTGATGTCGAAAATAGTATTGTATTTTACCTGAAATGTAAATACAATGATTACAAAATATTCAGTTTAAAAGGGGTTAAGTTTTATGGGGGCGGGGAAATGGGATGAATGTGAAACACGATCTGAATTATGAAAGGGTATTAATGGACGGTATAAATGATATCGTTTTCATTGTGAAGGTTGAAAAGAGTTCAGGGCAGTTTACTTATGAGTTTTTAAATCGGAAAGCCATAGAAAAAACCAAATTAGATGAAGGAGTCATCGGGAAATCCATTAGCGATGTGTATCCTGAAAAAGAAGCGGAATTCTTGCTTTCTCATTATCAAAAGGTAGTGTCAAAAAGAAAATCGGTCGTCTATGAAGACAGCTATTATACACCTGATGGCGCAAAATCTTATTCGGAAACCGTTTTGAATCCCCTGTTTAATTCTGAGGGGGAAGTCGAGCAAATCGTGGGGATTGTCAAGGATATCACAAAGGAGCGGGCGGCGGATGCCGCTATGAAAGAGTATCTAGATAGGCTCGAAGAAAGTGAAAATCGCTTTAAGATCATAGCGGAACATGCGCAGGATCTGATTACTTTGATTGATCGGGACGGGATCATCACCTATGTATCTCCTTCGTATCAAAATCTTCTTGGATTTCACGATAATGAATATATAGGGAAATCATTTCTGCATAACATACATCCTGAGTGTAGAACGAAGCTTGAGGAAGAAATCAGAAATTCTGTGCAAACGAAAGAACCGTGTAAAATGCAGTTTCAACAGAAGACTCAAAAGGGTGATTGGATTTGGTCGGAGTTGAATGCGACGCCAGTTTATGATGAAAGAGATCAATTTATCTATATGGTGGTCCTGTCCAGAGATATCACTCTTCAGAAGGAATATGAATCAAAGCTTGAACATTTCGCGTTCCATGATTCATTGACGAGTCTGCCCAACAGGAGAAAGTTTAGGGATTGCTTGATCGAGGCGATTGCAGGGCTGAGAGAGGGAAAAGGCAGGTTTGCTGTCCTCCTGATGGATATCGATCGTTTCAAGCAAATAAATGATGAGTACGGTCATGATGCAGGGGATGAAGTAATTAAGGAATTCGGCAGAAGAATCAAAAGGAGTTTTAGTAAAGAAGATGTTGTGGCCCGCCTCGGCGGGGATGAATTTGTCGCGCTGTTAAAAGGTGTGGATTCTGCAGAAAAAGCGACAGAGGCGGCTGATAGGATTCAAACGTCGTTAAAGGAGCCGTGGAGATTGAAGAACTGCGGTATGGCCGTCACCTCCAGTATAGGAATTGCCATTTCCCCTTCGACTGACACTACTGTTTTCACCATACTGAAAAATGCGGACAAAGCTTTATACGAAGCGAAGGATGCCGGTAGGAACGCGTTTAGGATTAGGATAGTAGAGTAAACACGGGTTTTGGTAAATTTATCAATGAGGTTTCCCCCTCATATATTCTGGGTAACTAATGGTCATATCCTAATTCAAACGAAAAGGAATGATCATCTTGACGACAAAAGAGCTTCATTCTATATTGGAAAAATCCATCAGCTTGAGCAGTGGAGAAGAGGCAAACCCTGCACTGATCCTCGAAATGCTCAAACAAGAACTTGGACATGTCTATAACAAAGCAGTGGAATAATAAAAAAATAGATTAAGAGAGTAGCGTCCTCATCGGAGAGGGGGCTATTTTTGTGTCTGGGTAACACTATTGGTGTGCAAGCAACACTCCAGGTGACTGTCATCCCCCGGTCACACCCCGGTTTTGTCGAACAATTGCTTCGCTGCTGTATACAATATGGCAAGAAGGTTTGGAAGGGGAGGCTCTGTAAATGAAGGGACAGGATGATTTTTTGCTGGAAGAAGGGAGTGTTTTTCCTGGGAAGACGTATGTCGAGTCTGTGCTTAAGCCTGTTTTTGAGGATCAGCGGGATTACTTGTTTGAAGCAATGTTCGATATTCACTGCGCACATGTGATCATGCTTTCTGAGCAGGGGATTTTAAAGAAAGAGGAAGCAGCCATCATGCTGAGGGGCATTCAGAAGACAGCTGAAATCGATCCGGCTTCACTTTTCTATAATCCCAAATTTGAAGATTTATTTTTTATGATGGAAGCGAAGATAGCAGAAGAAATAGGGGGAGAACTGGCCGGGAAAATTCACATGGGCAGGAGCCGGAATGATATGGGGGTGGCGATGTACCGGTTGGTTCTACGCGAAAAGCTGCTCAGCACGATCGATGCGGCGAACGCTCTAAGTGATGCCCTCCTGAATCAGGCAGAACATCATACAGAAACGTATATGACGGGATATACCCACACGCAGCCTGCTCAGCCAACGACGTTAAGCCATTATTTTCTCGCTATTTATGATGTACTCCAACGGGATATCGCGCGATTGTGGTCAGCATTTGAACAGGTCAATCAGTCACCGCTTGGGGCGGCCGCTTTGACGACCACGGGTTTTCCAATTTCACGCGCTCGCACATGCGAATTGCTGGGCTTTCGTCAAGTCATAGAAAACGCCTATGATGCCATTGCCGGAGCAGATTATTTATTGGAGTCGGCATCGTCTATCATGGTCCTCATGGTGGACACTGGCCGATGGATCAATGATTTCCTTCAGTATGTCACGAGAGAATACGGGGCTTTCAAAGTTGCCGAACCATATGTTCAAGTGAGCAGCATCATGCCGCAAAAGCGGAATCCCGTATCTATTGAACATGCCCGATCGCTTGCGAGCAGTGCCTACAGTGATGCATTCGCAGCGATGAATATGATCCACAATACCCCATTTGGCGACATCGTGGATACGGAGGATGACCTGCAGCCCCATCTCTATCGTGCGGCGGATAAAGCTGTCAGGGTGTTGACCTTGATGCGGGCTGTTATTGCAACGTTGAAGGTGGATGGGAAAAAGTTAATGGAAGGCGCATCGAAATCATGCATCACCATTACGGAACTGGCGGACACACTCGCGAGGGACCATGATATCTCTTTCCGCAAAGCACATTCGATTGCAAGCGCCATAGCCATAAGAAGCGCGGCGGAAGGAAAAGAGCTCTATGAATGGAAAGTGTCTGAAATCAATATGATTATCCAGGAATTTAGGGTGGGAATTTCGCTGGAAAAAGAACAGTGGGAACGAATAATCTCTCCGAAGTATTTTGTGAAAATCCGCTCCATTCAGGGCGGGCCTGCTCCAGTCGAAGTGAAAAGGATGATTGAGGAACGAATGTGTGCACTTGAAAGGTGCTGCGAAAAATGGCGCAGCACGAAAGAATGGCTGGTGAATAATCAGAAGGAATTGCGGACGAAATCTCTTTGAATTAGGAAATTTTCCTGCAGACTACAGGTGTGATAGAATGAGTCTGCATACATAATGTGGAATTTTACTGGAGATGAATGATTTGCAGTTTGTTTTGATACTGATCCCGGTTTTTATCATTTTCGGCATAGGCTTCATCGGTCAAAAGGTCATCGGATTTGAACCCCGAAAACTATCGACGATGGCCCTTTACTTAATGTCGCCTTTCCTAGCCTTTCGGACTTTTTATAAAAATAATGTGGATCTCGATTACTTATATTTAACAATTTTTGCATTAGGATTGTGCTTTGGACTGATCGCCATTGTTTATGTAGTGGCTTATTTCAAAAAGTATTCCCGGAGTGAAACAAGTTCCATGATTCTGTGCTCCGTCTTCATGAACAACGGGAATTACGGGACGCCGGTTGCTTTGTTCGCGTTCGGGGCAGCGGGATTTGATGTTGCGGTCATCCTGATGGTCATCCAGCAGCTGATAATGAGCACAGTCGGCCTTTATTATGCCGCAAAAGGGAGCGAGCACCAGAATGCAGGATTCAGAGTGGCCATTGCCTCCGTTGTCAGGATGCCGGTCGTTTATGGAGCCCTCCTTGGATTAGCGGTTCAGCTTTCGCATGTGAAGATGCCAAAAGAAATCTATAAGCCAATCGATATGATTGCCGATGCCACCATCCCGACTATCATGATCATCTTGGGAATGCAGCTGGCGAGCATATCTCTTCGATCAATAGAAATTGAAAAAATGACATTTGCGCTGCTGATCAAATGCCTGATTTCTCCACTTCTCGCAATGGTATTTGCAATAATGCTGCCGGTTTCAGAAGTGGTAAAGGACATCATGATCCTGATGGCAGCAATGCCGACAGCGGCCAACACGACCATGTTTGCCCTGCAGTTCAACACCAAGCCGGAATTCGTATCCTCCGTCACACTCGTCAGCACCCTGCTCAGCATCCTGACCCTGCCGATCATGCTGTACATCCTGTCGTGAAGGTGCCTGGCTAAAGGTGTGTGTCACACGCCTCGATATTTGTCGATTGATGGGAAATAAATAACCCGCTCTATGCCAATGTGGCAGAGCGGGTTTTTGAATTGGAATTTTTCTATTTGTAGGACATTCGCAGTTCTTAAATTTGGAGTTAATAGTTTTCACTTGTCATAAGGAAGAATGAATATAGAGGTAGAATTAGCTTTGGGCTATGCGGATGATTTTTTTTAGTTTATGGATATCCGTCTTATTTTCCCAATGCTCCTTTACAAGAAGCTCAAGCTGATCCTTTATGACTTGCTGGCCTTCTTCGAGTCTGTCTAATCTTGTTTCTACTAAATCGAGTCTTGACTCAACCTTCTCAACTCTAGATTCCAGCCGATCAAACCTGTCGTTCATCTGTGTTCCCAACTCTTTTACTGCTTGAAGTACCTGATTAGTTTCCAATTAACACACCACCTTACTAGTAGAATTATACCGTTTTGCAGAAAGGAAAGGCACCCCGGAAAACGAGATGCCTTCATTTCAATTATTCAGCAGTAACAGTTTCTTTTTCAATAACAGCCAAACGCTCAGCAACTTCTTCTTCTGTTAAGTTGTGCTCAACGATGTAGCGGTTGTTTGGATGCGTGCGGCACTCGTGGGAGCAGCTGCGCATATGCTTATGCTCGTTTTCTTCTGAGCAAAGAATTTTCTTGTTGCAGAATGGGTTCGCGCAGTTCACATAGCGCTCACATGGTTCCCCTGAGAAATAATCTCGTCCAACAACCACGTGCTCTTTGCGGTTGACAGGAACCCCGATTCTTTCATCGAATACATAAAGCTGGCCGTCCCAAAGTTCCCCTTGTACTTCTGGGTCTTGACCGTAAGTGACGATTCCACCGTGCAGCTGTGCCACATCCTCAAAGCCTTCTTTTAGAAGCCATCCGGAGAATTTTTCGCAGCGGATTCCGCCAGTGCAATACGTAATGATTTTCTTGCCTTCAAACATATGTTTATTTTCGCGGACCCAGTCTGGAAGGTCGCGGAAATTTTCGATATCAGGACGAACGGCGCCTTTGAAATGTCCAAGGTCGAATTCGTAGTCATTTCGGGCATCAAGAAGGATAGTATCTTCCTCTTGAATCTGTTCGAAAAATTCTTTTGGACTTAAATATTTACCTGTTATTTCGTTCGGATTCACATCATCTTCAAGTCGCAATGTTACAAGCTCCGGACGGTAGCGTACTTTCAATTTCTTGAAAGCATGTCCTTCAGCTTCCTCAATCTTGAATACAGTGTCAGCGAAGCGCGAATCGTTTTTCATCGCTTCCATATAAGCATCCGTCTGCTCGATTGTACCGGAAACCGTACCGTTGATTCCTTCTCTTGCGATCAAAATGCGCCCAAGAAGATCGAGGCTTCTGCAGAGCTCTTTGTGCTCTTTTGCATATTCCTCAGGATTTTCAATCTCAACGTACTTGTAGTAAAGAAGTACCCTGTATTGATTGTTTTCAGTTGTCATAGCTTATTCCACCTATCGATTAATATTTGCAAGATATAATCTTAGGATTTAACGTTTCCTCATTACTCTTACGATTCACTATTATAACAAAAAAACGGAATAATGCTAACCGGACGTGCATAACCTTTTATTTCCATAATACTACAGGGGTCTGTCACGCCCCGGGTTTTGTTGGATTTTATCAAATGAATCTTTCGGTTGCTGCAGCACTAGTGTTGAAAATATTTCTGTTAATTCTTCTTTATTGAAGTATTGTGGATCGTGGGTTTGGAGCTGATTTTTTAGCATATTTAAGAAAAAGTCTGATCCGGGATGGAGGGTGTTTGGATCTTTGATATATTTTTGATAATGCTTTATATTGCCGCTGTATTCAAGGGGATTGGCTCTTTTCCCATCGATGCAGACAGGAAGTTTAATTTTCTTGTCCAGCTTTTTTTCTAGTAAGACAGTATGCGACCATCTATTCCTCAAGTCATACATGTATTCAATTTTCTGCTTCTCAAAGTACAAGAAATTTCCCAGCTTCATTTCATGGGCAAAAACTTTATTGATACTTGGAAGGGATAGAAGGGTAGTGTTAACATACTCCTCTGGTTCTCGGATAATATAAGTAGAACTTTCATCTTTAAAGTAGATGAAATCCCGATCCATCCAACCGAATGAACATTGTATTATTTCATGGAATTCTTCCAAAGTGACAGTATTTGGGACAAGAAACCTTCTCCAAATTGGCGGATATGACCCATTCAATGTGATTTTAACTTCATAGGTGCAATCATCCTGATCGCTCAAATCTTTCGGAATCATTTCATAATCCATGTCTTTTTTTTCTTCAAGGATTTCACCAAACGCTTCTTTCATGTAATTAAGATTTAGAATGCTTTCAAGGTCCCTTCTTTCCCTTCTAGGCAAAGCTCGAAATTCATTCGAAAGCTTAATTTTCCACAAAATATTACTAATCACCGACTCTAAATTCATCTTACACACACCCTCAATCCTAAATAATAATTACTCTTAAATGTAAAAAATTTAAATATTTTCATAATTATAACATACCTGGTGACAGGCACATTCCATGTTTGTCGAATTTTCACCTTTTCTAGTAAAATGTGGTGGATTTTACTATAATGGTAATAAATAGTTTGGGAGAATATTGGCCATGGGTTTTGCGGATGACTATAGTGGAAAAGGGATGTGCAGAGTGAAAAATACTGAAAAAAAGAAGAAAAAAGGATTTATTCCGGTCAGAATCAATATTTTGTTTTTCGCCGTATTTTTATTGTTTTCGTTGCTGATCTTGCGTCTTGGTGTGGTTCAGATTGTGTTCGGCCAGGATTACAAAAAAGAAGTGGAGCGGATTGAAGACGTCACAGTGCCGATGTCATCTCCGCGTGGAAAGATGTTTGATAAAAACTTCAAAGCCATCGTTGATAATACTCCGCTCAACGCCATCACTTACACGAGGACGCAAACCACGAAGCAGGAGGATATGATAAAGGTTGCAAGAGAGCTTGCCACGATGATCGATCAACCTGATGATAAAGTGACCGAGCGGGAAAAGAAAGACTTTTGGATCATGAAGTATCCTAATAAAGCAAAAGAAAAAATCTCGGAAGACGAGTGGAATAAATTTAAAGCAAATAAGATGGACAGCGATAAAATTTATGATCTTCAGCTTGAGCGAATCAAGAAAAAAGATTTAGAAATGCTGACGAAATCCGATCTTGAAGTGCTGGCGATCTACCGGCAGATGATCGGCGGCTACAACCTGGTTCCGCAGATTATCAAGAACCAGGATGTAACAGATGAAGAATTTGCCCGCGTCAGTGCTCATCTTGCCTCATTGCCAGGGGTGGATATCACCACGGATTGGGATCGCTATTATCCTTATGGAACCACACTGAAGTCCATTTTGGGCAGGGTTTCCGACAAAAGTACAGGACTTCCGAAAGAACTTGCTCCATATTATATAGCGAAAGGTTACAGCCGGAATGACCGGGTGGGCCTGAGCAATCTGGAGATGCAGTATGAAGATGTGCTTCAAGGGAAAAAGGGGAAAATTTTAAATTTAACGGATAAAGCAGGAAATGTCATAAGTTCGGAAACGGTTTCTGAAGGGCAGAGGGGAAAGGACCTCGTACTTTCCATTGATATGGAACTTCAGAAAAAGGTGGATGAAATTGTCTCAAAGGAATTGATGGCGGCTAAAAAAACTCCGGGCCACGAGCTCTTGGACCGTGCATTCGTTACGATGATGAATCCCTACACTGGTGAAATCTTAGCCATGGCGGGGAGACAATATGTAATTGATAAAGAAACCGGCAAACCGGTTCTGCAGGATTTCACGCAAGGGGTCTATACCACTTCTTATGCCCTCGGGTCTGCTGTGAAAGGAGCAACAGTTCTGACCGGGTATAAAACAGGCGCCATTAAGCCGGGTGATTATATCTACGATGAGCCGCTTTATATTGCGGATACCCCGAGAAAAAAATCCTATACAAACATGGGGAACATTAATGATTTGACTGCATTGAAGCGATCATCCAACGTGTATATGTTTAAAACCGCTATCCGGATCGGGCACGGGGTTTACCGCCCGCATGAAGCATTGCCATTGGATTTGAGTGCATTTGATAAGATGCGCAGCAGCTTCAGGCAATTCGGTCTTGGTGTAAGGACCGGGATTGATTTACCGGATGAACAGGTTGGATATGAGGGTAAGGTCAAACTGCCGGGACTTCTGCTCGACTTTGCCATCGGCCAGTATGATACATTCACACCGCTTCAGCTCGTGCAATATATTTCCACGATCGCAAACGGCGGATATCGGATGGAGCCGCACGTGCTGAAAGAAATCCGTGAGCCGGTTAAGGATCCGGGCGAAATCGGACCGATCATTGAAGAAGTTGAGCCGAAGGTGCTGAATACACTTGATATGAAGCCGGAGTGGATTGCACGCGTGCAGGAAGGATTCAGGCAAGTTGCCCAGGAACCGGGCGGAACAGCCTATTCGACTTTCTATACTTCAAGATACAGTTCAGTAAAAACAACCTACAGTCCTGCTGCCAAATCAGGGACAGCCGAAGGATTATATGATGGGCCGAAACGGGCGGACTTCGTCAAAGCAGGCAAAGAAATCCCGATGACCTGGAATCTGACGCTCGCAGGCTATGCCCCTAACGACCATCCGGAAGTAGCTTTCTCTGTAGTCGTTCCATGGGCGTATCAGGAAGATGCATACAACCCGAACATCAACTACAAAATCGGAAAGCAGATCATGGATGCCTACTTTGAACTGAAAAAACAAAGAGAAGAGCAGGGACTCAACCAAAACACAGCCGTCCAAAAAGTAGAGAACCAAGAACAAGTCAAAAAAGGTCAAACCCAAACCCGCGAAGAAAACAACGGAGAGTAAGAGTGGGACATGGGGACAGGTTTCTTGTCCCAGTCTAGCAGGTGTGCAGCGTAGGGATCGGGCCTGGAATGGGAAGAAACAAAAAGGATGCAGCCTCAGCGGCTGCATCCTTTTTATCATCGGTGGTCCCAATCATCTTTAATTTCATCACCAAAATCCCAAGCCATTCTTTCGCAGTGATATGCAGGTTTTCGAAATCTCCTGGCGCAAATTTGTTCAAATAAATCGAGATGGTCCGGCCTGTACGATAATCTGTGGGAAACGGCACCACGGAGATGCCGACTTTTTCAAAGGACAGGACAGATCGCTTCATATGGAAGGCGGAGGTGACTAAAATTGGTTTGCGAAAATGATGGAGTTCCATTAATTTTTTCGTATACTGGGCATTCTGCTCTGTATTCAAACTTTTGTCATCAATGATAATTTTATTTTCAGGCACCCCGAGCTGCCTTAGCTGACGCTTTGCAATATTTCCCTCATTCCCGGTATCGGGATATACCTGTCCGCCGGAGACAATAAGGGGGAGGTCTGTTTCTTTTTGCAGCCGTGCAGCTGTCAGGAGCCGATTTGAAGCAGCACCAGACAAAATGCCTGTTGCTCCGTTCATATCAGGCGAAGTGACCCCGCCACCGCCGAGCATCACGATGACATCACCATCAGGTTTTTGGGGCGGAGTATACGCGTACTCTAGGTGGTGAATAGTGAGTTGGCCAACTAATGTTGTCGAGAAAAAATATAGAAGTAAAGAAAAAATAAGTGCAAGTCTGGCCCCGGTTTTATTTCTATTCCTGTAGAGCCAAAAGACCCCCACCCACGGCAAAAGAATGAAAATGCCCGGGGGCAGGAAAAAACTATATAACAATTTTATGGCATAGATCAATGAGGGTCCTCCTCAAAACAGTTAACTAGTTACATTTTAACCTAATTATGGATTGGTTAATAGCCAATAAATAAGGCACTTGGCCAATCCTCAAGTGCCTTTAACAATTGTTGGGTACTAATATTAAGTGGTTTCTAACTATTATGCAGAATAAGCGAAGTGTTTATAAATAGGAGTTGATGGTAATAGATAGGGGGTTTACTCCATCCCAATACGTCTTTTCACTTTATGAAGGTCTTTTTTATGTTCCCAGTTTTCTTTGACGAGGACTTGAATATTATCCTGGATTTCCAACTGATTTTGTTCCAGTTGATCCATTCTAAAGTCTAGCTTGTCCATTCTATCTTCCAATCTGTCCATCCTGCTCTCTAACCTATCAAAACGTTCGTCGACCTTCGTTTCAAACTGAGTAAGCTGGTTTTGCAGCTCGCGTATTGCTTGTATGACTTGATCCATTTTTACACACCTCCTTTTCAATCTATTATAACAAAAAAGTGGGCGGATACGGAGGATTCCATTAAAAACCAGTAACACTACAGGTACAGTCAGGCCCCGGTTTTTGTCGAATGGGAATTTGGTTTATATGGGTGTATGGATGGCAAAGATGATGGTAGATTAGTATTATCGGGAGTTAATAGAAAATTGTAATAATCCCTTTTTCGTCTTAGGAAACCACTGAATTTGAGGTGAGAGTATGAGTGATATTAGATTACAGCTGGATTTAGCGTATAAAGAAATAGCTCAGCTTAGAGCTGAAAACCAACTTTTAAAAAGAATTTTGGAAAAACATAATATTTCATATCACGAAGAACTTCGTCCAAATAAAACCCCCAACAACTCGCAGGATTCTGCCCAGAAAAAAAGGTTGGAAAAACAGAAAATTATCAACCATCGAATCCGCCTTTATATGAGTCTTTTTAAAGGAAGAGAAGATGTTTATGCGGAACGCTGGGAATCTAAAAAAGGGACTTCCGGCTACTCCCCTGCCTGCAAAAATGAATGGGTGCCAGAGATATGTCAAAAACCTAATATCAAATGTAGTGAATGTTTGAATAAACAGTATCTACCGTTTACAGAGAAAGTGGTCTACAAACATTTAAATGGAGAAAAAACCATTGGCATTTACCCTCTCATACAAGGGGATCAATGTAATTTTCTAGCGGTTGATTTTGATAAAGGTACCTGGAAACAAGACGTAGAAGCGTTTAGGAAAACGTGCAGATCTCTTAAACTTCCGGCATATATAGAGAAATCAAGATCAGGAAATGGTGCTCATGTTTGGATTTTTTTCGAGGAAAGCGTTCGTGCTTCATTGGCCAGGAAACTGGGGACCTTCCTTTTGGAGAAAACGTCGACGAGTTACTTTGGATTAGGAATTGATTCATATGACCGCCTCTTCCCGAATCAGGATAAGATTCCCGTTGGGGGGGTTGGAAATTTAATAGCCATGCCGTTGCAAGGTAATTCAAGAAAGCAAGGAAACAGTGTGTTTGTAGATGAAAATTTTGAACCTTATCCTAATCAATGGACATTTTTAGAAACAATTGAAAGAATGAAGGTTTCAAGAATCATAGAACTGATTGGTGATAAGGCACCCACAATCCAGACTGTTCTTCCTGTATCAAAAAATAACAAGCTTCCTAAGAAGTTAACGGCATATCTTTATCAAGGTGTTCATTTCAAGAAAAATGATCTCTCACCACAAATAGCTCAAAAATTATTTGAAATCGGGACTTTTAACAATCCACAATTTTTCAAAGCTCAGTCAAAACGTCTTTCTACCCATAACATTCCGAGGAAAATCAACTGTATCCAAGAATCAGGAGACGAGTTGATTCTGCCCAGAGGATGTCTAGATGACGTCTCAAAGCTATTTGAAGAGTTATCCATTCAATTCGAAATCCAAGAAAAGAGGCATGCAGCTACTTCATTGGAATTGGAATTCAAAGGAAAGCTGTATCCTCAGCAAGTTGACTCCATACATGCATTGAAAGAATTTCCTGCTGGCACTTTATCAGCAACAACCGGATTTGGAAAAACTGTTATTGGTGCCGCGATGATAAATGAAAGAAAAGAAAATACTCTCGTAATCGTCCACCGTAATCAGCTCATACAACAATGGAGAGAACGGTTGGCCAGCTTTTTGTCTATTGATAATAAGGAGATAGGGGAGCTTGGAGGAGGGAAAAATAAACTCTCTGGAAAGATAGATATCGCGACCATTCAATCCCTTTCTTCAAAGCAAGAGAATTTAGAGCTGATAAGAAGTTATGGTCACGTAATTGTGGATGAATGTCATCATATCTCGGCCTTTACATTTGAAAAGGTGATGAAAGAGGCGACGGCTAAGTATGTACTTGGATTGACTGCGACTCCTACAAGAAAAGATGGACTCCATCCTATCATGACCATGCAGTGCGGTCCGATAAGATATAAAGTAAATCCAAAAAAACAAGCTAAAATTCATTCGTTTAGTCACGTTTTGGTTCCAAGGAAAACAAATTTTCTCACCAATAATGTGGAAGAGAAATCAATACAAGCGATTTTTGATGAGCTTTGTATACATGAGAAGCGGAACGACTTGATTTTCAATGATGTCCTTCATGCTCTTGAAGAAGGTCGAAATCCTATTATTTTGACTGAGAGACAAAAGCATGTAGAAATTCTTGAAAAGATGTTCAAAGGATTTGCCAAAAACATTATTGTGTTGATTGGGGGATTGAGTAAAAAAGAAGAGAGGGAGCGATTGTTAAAATTAAAAGAAGTCCCTCTAGATGAAGAAAGAATCATCATTGCCACGGGGAAATATATTGGAGAAGGCTTTGATGACCCACGCCTTGATACACTATTTCTGACCATGCCTGTATCCTGGAGCGGTACTTTACAGCAGTACGTCGGCCGTTTACATCGTTCCTATATGAACAAAGAAACGGTAGAGGTCTATGACTACATCGATGAAAAAGTTCCTGTCCTACAAAGAATGTACGAAAAAAGAAAGGCAGGCTATAAAGCATTAGGATACAAAACTCAAAAAGAACCACAAAACCAAGTAGAGCAAATGAAATTATTCTAAGCGACCCTAAGGCACAGTCACGCCCCGATTTTTGTCGACGCAAACGACACCAAAGTGACTAGGCACCACCCGACTTATGTCGAATCCACCGAAATAAAAAACTCGCCATAATCGGTTATGGCGAGTTTTTCAATAAATATATCCGTTCATCCTAACCTCAAGGTTCTTCCTTCACAAGGTCTTCTCCGATGATGCGGACTTCGCGCTCTAAATCAACACCGAACTTTTCCTTCACGGTCTTTTGCACGTGGCGGATCAGCGAGATGTATTCTTCGGCAGTTGCATTGTTTTTATTTACAATGAAACCTGCGTGCTTTGTGGAAACCTGTGCCCCGCCGATGCTCGCACCTTGCAGTTCGCTGTCTTGGATCAGCTTGCCGGCAAACATGCCAGGAGGGCGCTTGAACACACTTCCGCAAGAAGGGTACTCCAATGGCTGCTTGGATTCACGCTTGAATGTCAGGTCGTCCATGATGGCTTTGATTTCATCGTAGCTGCCCGGCTTCAATTCAAACACAGCCTCAAGGACAATGTCTTCATTTTCGGCAATATTGCTTTTACGGTAGTCAAGATCCAGATTCGCAGCTGCACGCTTCACAAGGTCGCCATTCCGGTCCACAACGATTGCATAGTCAAGGACATCTTTGATTTCGCCGCCGTACGCACCAGCGTTCATGAAAAGGGCGCCTCCGACAGTACCCGGGATGCCGCAAGCAAATTCAAGGCCACTCAGTTTTTTTTCCAAAGCAAACCTGGACGCATCAATGATTCGTGAACCACTCTGGGCAGTCAATTTCGTCCCGTCTGAAGAAATGTCTTTGAAATTCTTAAGGTTCAGCACAATCCCGCGGATTCCGCCGTCCTTTACAATCAAATTAGATCCATTTCCGATCAGTGTGAACGGAATATTTTCTGTTCTCGCCAGTTTCACAACCGCCTGTACTTCTTCATAGGAGGTAGGCGTGATGAAGAAATCCGCCTTCCCGCCAAGCTTTGTATACGTATGATTTCGAATCAATTCATCTATCTTTAAGTTCTCATCTTTCACAATCGATAACAGTTTTTGCTGAATTTCGTTTTTAATCATCATTTAATCATCCTAGTAAAGTAGTCAATAAATTGGGTGAAAGTCCCCTCATCATTATATGATGAATCAACCGAAAAGTTAAATCCTCTCTTATTACCATTTGGTTTCCTAACTCTTCAATACCCTCACAACGGAGAGACTAATCCTGCAAACGGCTGCATTTCTCGGTTTTTGTCGACAATTGTCATTATTTCATTTCCGGAATTTATTGGAAATGTAATGTTTTCTTTCAGTTCTTTTGGTACAGTTTTAAAAAGAAAGTATAAAGGAGCTATAGAAGTGAAAACACAAGAGTTATATAAGATATTAGAAAAATCTATCCAGTTGAGTAAAAATGAAAATATGGATGCATATAAAATATTGATGCTGCTCGAAAAGGATCTTGAACCTCTTTTGAAGGAAGAAAACGATGAGAGTGAACTAGCCTAAGGGTTTGGAGCCTCCTGCTAAGTATAGATTGACGGTTTAGAGACTATACTTTAATAAAGATTTTGATAGTAAAAGAGGTGTTTCCAAGCTTGAAAATTATCCAGATAGTTTTAGTGGCCGCTTTAATTTTTCTGTTTACATGTACTCAAAGCTTCGATGATTTGATGTATAGGGGAATGATTGGATTTAGATTTAATCCTGAACCAAACTTTTTTGAATTGTTTCAATTCAACTTTACGGACCTCCAAGACCAGCCATATATCATTCAAAAAATCGGTCATTTTTCTAGTTTTACCATTTTTGCTTTGCTGGTTTTTTCTTGGGTAAGAAAATATCGTTTGACGCTATTGGTATCAATAGGATATGCCATCACGACTGAGATTCTTCAATTATATTTTTCCCGCGACGGAAGGTTTGTCGATATGTTCATCGATTCAGCTGGTGTGTTGGCAGCTTTACTGCTTATCACAATCAAAAAACAGGTGGATTCTGAATTTGAAAGAAGTACAAAATATACGAAAAAATAACGGTGTAGTTTTAAATCAATAGCCTGCTGATTTAAAAGAGGGAAGTGCTTTTTGAGGCATTTTTTCGGGAAATATGGTAGTTTTACATTAAAAAGGAGTTAAGCAGATGACGCTGAACAATTGGTTTGAAAAAGGCATGAAGCCTAAGGATTATATAGATTCTATGCAGGTGCATAAAGAAAATTTACAAATGGTTTATGAAGGATTCAATATTCCAGAAGGAGATCGTTCATTATGGAACTCTGTGGCTGAACGGGGGCTTCGAGTGATTGTCCTGACAGAAGATTGGTGTGGGGACGCTATGGTGAATGTCCCGATCTTGATGAAAATTGCTGAAGCAGCAGACATCGAAATGAGCCTTCTTTCAAGGGATCAAAACCTTGAACTGATGGACCAATATTTAACGAATGGAACGTCAAGGGCAATCCCGATTTTCATCTTTATCAATGCAGCAGGTGAAGAAGAAGCTGTATGGGGGCCGCGTGCTCCAAAAGTGCAGGAATTTGTGGATCAAGTCCGCGCCGATATGCCTGATAAAGAAGCACCGGACTTTAAAGAGAAACAGCAGAAGATGATCCAAACATTGACGAATAAATATACAGCGGACCGAAGTGTATGGGAAACAGTTTATGAAAGCATAAAAGAAAAAATAAAATAATTTGTGCAAAGCCCCGAAGTTCAGTTTACGTCTGAACTTCGGGGCTTTTTATTTATGAAAATACAAATCGCGAATTTTGTTGTAAAATGTCGTGACTATCGGCCGATATAAGAAAGGAGTAGGTTTGTAAATTTACCTGAATAATAGAAAGCACCACTTTAAGAGGACAATCAGAGGGGGAAACGTATGAGACAGAAGTGGAGAGATATCAAGATAGGCGGCAAATATTTATTTGCGCTTGGTACCGTTGTATTGCTGTTCATTATCGCAGCATTATTGGTATTCACACAATTAAAAGTTATCAACGATAGTGTTGAAAGACTGGGGCGTCAGAGCGACCGTTCCGTGGCCATTACAGAAATGGGTTCATTGTTCCGTTCAAAATCCATCAGGGTCTATGATTATCAAAGAAGTCCCAGCCAAGATGTAGTGAAACAGTACAAAGAAAGGATAGACCAGTTCAATCAGCTTATGAAGGATATCGAACCAAGCATCGATACACAGCAGGAAAAAGATTTGTTCATGACTGTTACCTCATTTAATGACAAAATGGATGACCTATTTTTAAATCAATTTGTCTCAGCTGTGGATAGTGGAAACACAGGCCAATCTGCCCAGATTTTGAATCAGATTAGTGTGCTTCGTCCGCAAGCAATCGCGAAGCTGGATTCACTTGAACAAACTGTTGAAAAATCCAGGAGCCAAGCGGAGCAGGACACTAATGCAGGGTTGGCAAAAAGCTTTTTCATCCTGTTGATTTCCATCGTAGCGGCTTCAATTATTGGAATCGCACTTATTTTACTTATCAACCGCGCAATCCGCTTGAATTTGAAAAAGGTCGTTACGACTGCAAATTCCATAGCAGAAGGAAATTTAAATATTCCTGACTTGGATTATAAGGGGAAAGACGAGATCGGGCAGCTCAGCACGTCCATCTCACATATGAAAAACCAGCTTTCTCGATTGGTCAAAGAAATCCAAGAAGTTTCGGAAAGAGTGACGGGACAAAGTGAAGAATTGACGCAGTCCTCGAATGAAGTGTTGACTGGCACAGAGCAGATTGCGGCTACGATGCAGCAGCTTTCTGCAGGGGCTGACCAGCAGGCAAGCTCTGCCGGTGAATTGACAGAAAGAATGAAAACTTACAGCAGCACAGTCTCGAAAACAAATGATTTAGGGGAAAATGTAACGGCTTCCTCTATGGTGGTTTTAGAGAAAACCAATGAAGGAAGCAGCTTGATGAATGAATCCATAGGTGCCATGAACAAGATTTTTGAAACGGTGGAGGATGTTTCGAAAAAAATGAGCGGCCTTGAAGCACAATCAAGGGAAATATCCACGCTGGTAGAAGTGATTCAAGGAATCGCTGACCAAACCAATCTATTGGCGCTCAACGCGGCCATTGAAGCAGCAAGGGCAGGAGAGCATGGACGAGGCTTCGCAGTGGTAGCTGATGAGGTTAGGAAGCTTGCGGAAGAAGTGACCAACTCTCTTTCAGGCATCGTGTCCAATGTAGAAGGAATCCAGCAGCAATCCTCTCTCATTTCGACCTCGCTTGTGGATAGCTTTGAACAGGTGAAAAAAGGAACGGAAAGCGTTAAAATCACTGGGGAAACATTTGACATGCTGAAGGAATCCATCAATGCCATGGTCGGCCAGATGAATGAAATCGGCGCCAACATGGCACAGATTTCAAGCGAATCCGGTGAAATGAATACGGCTATCGAAAGCATTGCAGCGGTAACAGAGGAATCAGCAGCAGGAATCGAGCAGACAACCGCAACGGTTCAGCAGTCCAACAGCATCATGGAAGAAGTAGCAAAAAGCTCCACTGACTTGGCAAAACTCGCTGACAGTTTGAATAGCCTAGTGAGACAATTCAAAATCTAATGGCGTCATTTCGAATCATGTTATGACTTGAAAAAAAGCAGATCCTGTCACTCGATAGGATCTGCTTTTTTTTCTAATTGGGACTTTTTTTAAAGCTTGTTGATTTAATCATTACGCACTGTCCTCGCATATTGCTTCAATTCACTAATGATCTCTTGCTGCAATGGTTCGTCAGCGAGAAAATGAACTCCATAATAATATGCACCTGCATGGGGTTCTTCCCACACCATTTCCGAAATGATTGTATATTCATGGTCATTTATTGAAAAACGGATGCTGAGCTTGACCTTTTGACTTTGTGACACTGGAATATGAAGAGCAGTTGAGAGTTTCATGCCGCTGGGGCTTAAATCTATCAATTTAGCTCCCCCTTCGGATGAAGAAACGGGACGACCATTGATTTCTATGATCGTAAAATGAGCATCGAGCGGCTTAGGAAACACATAACGGAAGGCTTCTTCCCTTTGGTATCTCATGCCATCCATCCCCTTTAATAATGATTATCGTATTCAAATTATATAACATTGCAGCTAATCAAAAAATAGAATTTTAAAGTGTGTAAAGACCTATGTTAAGGATGGTTTTTTATAAAATATATTGTATATTAATAGGTTTAAAGATACAATATACCTAAGAGAATCATCGCGTGCTGCATAATCATCCACTTTAAAATAAGGGAAAGGGTGATAAAAATGGATTCGCTGCGATTTTTAAATGACAAAGAGCTGGTAGAAGCCTACAAGAAAGCATGCAAATTTTCCTTATCCCATGAATTTATTGAGATTTTGAGAGAAGAACTGCTCGAAAGAAACAGGGGTCCCAGGGATGTACAAAATGAACTGGAGGCTAGTGAAAAATCAATAACGTAGTCCATTTAAGCCCCTTAATTGAATCTTGTAAATTATCGTTCTATTAAAAATAAACTAAATTCTATTATTTTCCTTATTCTATGCTATTCTATCTTAGGCGAATAGGCAGTAAGTAATAGAACGACAGATGAAAAAGGGTTTCAGTGAACCCAGCACCAATTTCCTTCCCATTTATTTGCCGGATCTGAGGGAAAGGTGATGAATGTTGAAGACCATTTTATTGGCGGAGGAATCTAATTTTTTTCGTAATTTTGTGAAGTCTAAATTGGCGAATACGCCATATCGAGTAGCAGCAGAAGCTGTCAATGGCCATACTGCGGTTTTAGAATACCAGCAATGTCAACCAGATATTGTCTTGCTTGACAACACGATGGAATTTTTTAATGGCCTCTATGCATTGAGGCAGATCCTGCACATGAATCCTGAAGCCAAGATCATCATGTGTTCAGCCATCGGAAAGAAGCAATTGATGGATCAAGCAAAAGAATTTGGCGCGAAATACTTTATTGGAAAGCCCCATTTTGAAGGGCTCATTCCATTGTTGAATAGATTGACAGACTAACAGATGCCAGCAGAATCCCAAATTCTGCTGGCATTTTTTTGTGCAGATGGGACAAATGGGGACAGGTCCCGTGTCCCACACTCCGCATTACTTTCATAAAATCCACCGTCGTGTTACTTCACACTATCCCCAATTGGGACGAGGGACCTGTCCCCAAGTCCCAGTTTTTATAAATATTCACAGATGTTTTATATTTATTCAAATTATTCGAAATTTGTTGTATTATGTCCGGTTTTGTACATGAATGTCATGAAAGGGAGTCTGAAATGTCCCTTTTTGTGCATGAAAGGTCCTGAGTCCATTAGACACTTAATGGGACTAAAGTTATAGTGGGAATAACAAAGCATAAGAAGGAAAAAGGAGGGGAAAGCAGATGCAATCAAGTGTGGAAAAAATCATTCATAGTGGGAGTGTGGAACACTATTTTCAGCCAATCTGGCGTATTGCTCATTGGAAGGTCTACGGGTATGAGGGATTATTGAGATTTGGCAGCGGAAACCGGATCAATCCGGAAGAGCTATTTGATGAAGCGCGTTCAGAAGGTCTTCTTTATGAATTTGATACTTTGTCATTTGTAAAAGCAATTGAACAATTTCCATTCATGGACTTCGATCAGCAGCTGCTATTTCTCAATGTTTATCCTTCTACAATCCTACATCCGGATTTTATCGAATTATTGATCAGGCTTATTGAAAAGCATCCGGAATTGCCGGGGCGGGTAGTGCTGGAAATGAACGAAACGATTGAAGAAGAATACGCTTGGAACGACCCGGATCTCCCTCAAAAGCTGGATGTCATCAAGAAATTCGGTTTCCTTATTGCTCTTGACGATGTCGGAAAAGGAGCGGCCACATTTCAAAAGATGATTGATTTTAAACCCACATTTGTCAAACTGGACCGTTATTTTTCAGAAGGCCTTGCTTATTCAAAAGAAAAGCAGGAAACGATTTCTATGCTGTCGCAATACCTGGACCCGCAGATGACATTCATCCTCGAGGGCGTTGAACAGGATGTGGACTTAGCTCAAGCCAAAATGCTGAATGTCCCTATAGTGCAAGGCTATCTCCTTGGTGAACCGCAAAAGCTGGAAACAGGATTAAAGGAAAAGATCTTCATAATATAAACATTAAAATTCGAATTTTGACCGAATACAAAGGTTAAATCCTCGATAAAGGCAAACTCATTGAAAAGTGAGGACGCAAAGCCACGGGCCTAACGTTGGAAAGACAATGGCAGCCGGGCCGCCGAAAGGATGGAACGCACTATAAGTCACAGGAATTTAAATCCCTGTTAATGGCTGTCCCATTCTTTTTTGTACACTTTCTTCCAAGCAGATCAGCACTTTTACCAGAGGCTGATTCCTTGGATGAAGGAGTTTCACAAATGACTGGGGCAGCTTTTTATTTTCAAAAAATAGACAGTAGCGGTGAATAGAAAATCAGAAGCTCTTCCTAAAGAGGAATAATGTCTGTATTCATTCTTCCGTAATCAAAGTAAAGGAGTAGATTCCAGATGAGTCAATCAATTGTATCCAGAGGAAAATGTGTCAACGATGCGGTCGAAATGGGGTTGACGATTTTAGGCGCTGCCCGTGAAGAGGTGTCGATTGAAATCCTTGAAATGGAAACGAAGAAATTTCTCCGTGCAAAGCCGGCTGTCGTCAGAATAACGAAACAAAAGTCCTCCACTAAACCAAAAAAAGAACACAATTGGGAATCAATGATCGATGAACAATTGGATGATACATCCACTTCATTAGAAGAAGTCATTGAAGAACTCTTCAAGGAAGAGAAGGGTCTAAAAGGCATGGTGGAGATTAAAAATGGCCAAATCATCGGACAGCCATCCCCAACACAATTCCCGACCATCAGTACAGGAAAATACATTAAACTTTATAAAAATGGCTTTCTATCTGAAGGAACGACCATCGTAGAGGAAGGCGACCACTTTGAAATCAAGGTGGATAGTGAGGAGACCGAAACGAAATGGCGCATCGAAATGGATTCTGCGCATCTCGCCGTTACCCTCCATGTCGAGCCGGGAGTGAAAATCATCCGCTCTGTAAAAGACTGCCCGCCAGCCCAACATGTATTTTTAGAAGCACAGGAAGTACGAAGCAGCCAAAATACACTGACCTATGAAGCCATTATCAATAAGCTCGAATCCTTAAATGTCATACACGGCTTCCATCATCAGGAAATGATGAAAGCGATAGAAACAGATAAGCCTGGAAGCTTTGTCGTTGCCAAGGGAATTGAATCGATTGAAGGGCAGAATGGCTATCTGGAAGTGATTTCTGCTTTTGAAGATAAAGAGAATGGTCCGAAAAAACGAGCCAATGGGACGGTTGATTTCAGGGAAATCCGCTCGGTTCCAAGCGTCTCACAAGGACAGGTAATCGCCCTTGTACATCCGCCAATCCCCGGCATTCCAGGCAAAACCGTGACCAATAAACCGCTGCCTGCCAAACAGACATTTCCACTTGTCATCCAGACGGGAAAAGGCGTCATGCTCGTTGAAACCGATGGGGTCGGAAAATTGGTGGCTTCTGAATCCGGCCGCCCATATTTAGAAAAATCAGGACAGCTCGTTAAAATCTCTATCATGCAAAAGATGGTCTATTCAGGAGACGTCACGATTGAATCAGGGAATATCCGATTCAACGGAGATGTTGATATCCTTGGGAATGTGGAAAATTCCATGCTTGTTGAAGCTGATGGGGTGATTCAGATCAGTGAAAATGTGAACATGGCTACCATCATTTCAAAAAGTTCCGTCCTTATCAGCCGTAATGTGATTGGAAGCACAATCAGTGCAGGGAAAGACAATATGTACATTTCCGAATTGGTCTATATTTTAGACGCTGTGGAACAAAATGTAGGTAAATTGATCCAATCCATCGATCAGCTCAGAAAAGTTCCAGCCTGGAAGCTTAGCGACTATGAAAAAAATGGACTTCTGCCGCTACTCAAACTCTTGATGGAAAAGAAATTCAGTACACTGAAAGGATTGATCCAGCAATTCCTCGAAATAGCAGAAAAAGGCGACCAATGGATTTCAACGGACTGGAAGGACATGTCGGAAGACTTAAGGATGTGTTTCCTTTCTTCCATCCCGAATAAATGGCACTCGTTTGATGCGCTCCATACACTCCTGCATGACCTTGGCGTCTTGCATGACCAATATAAAATAGCAGATGAGACTGGGAGCGCAGTAGAGCTGCTGTATTCCCTTAACAGCAATATTTTTTCAAGCGGCGATGTGATGGTATTCGGACAGGGCTGCTATAATTCAAAAGTTCATGCGGGAGGCACCGTGAGAATCAACGGCGTTCTGAGAGGCGGAGACGTCTTTGCACGAGAAGGGGTTTTCGTTAAAGAAGCCGGATCTGTTTCCGGAGTCGGGACAAGAATAGTGGTCCCGCAAGGAAAGACCATTTCTATGAATCTGGCAAGGGAAGGGACCGTGATCCAAATCGGAAAGGTCTGTCACAAGTTCAGCCAAGATGTGACGCATTTTTCCGCTTATGTGGATGAAAACGGACGGATTGGCTTTCATTCGACTGGAAGGGAGAGTAAACTGCATGTTCAAATATGAACTGGTCAAAGAGAATGAGGAAATGGGAACGGTCTACTTTAAAGGGGATTTAGATATAGAGGTCGCAGAATTCATTGAGCAGGAATTAATTCCGGAGCTGGGGGAATTCCAAACGATTCATTTAGACTTGGCGGATGTCTCATTTGTCGATTCTACGGGGATCGGCCTCTTGATCCATTTGATAGATTCGCTGAAGAATCAGTATCTTTTGAAGGAAGTATTGATTCAAAACGTACAGGAAGCTGTACAAGACGTCTTTGAAATCATAGGATTCCGGGAAATCATTGGGGAATCGGCTTTCGTCTAACCCTTTTTTTACCAAAAGATATTTTTCTGGAATACTAGTAAAATATATGTAAACGCTTAACGGGAAGAGGGATTGAAATGAACGAGCTGATCAAACATTTCACATCTAAAAAAAGTTCGGAAGAGACAATGGAAGAAAAATATAAAAAACTCCTGCTTCTCTATAAATCCCTTAGCCACATGATTTATAAAGAAGATCCAAAGGATGTTCTGGACTCATTATTCCAAGCTATATCCGATTACCTGGACCTCGATATTTATTTTAACTATATATTCGATGAAGCGACTGGGAAATTGCACCTCATGAATTCATATGGCATCGATGAAAATTCAGTAAAAGAAGCGGAGTGCCTGGAACTGGGGGAATTTGTTTGTGGTACGGTGGCTGAGGAGCAGGAACGCTGCATCGTTCAACATGTGGATGAATCGCTTGATGAAAAAGTTCAATTCATAAAGGGGCTGGGTTTGAAATCCTATGTCTGCCACCCATTGATGGCATATGGAAAATTGATTGGGACCCTTTCATTTGGGTCTTTTCGCCGTTCTACTTTTTCCCCTGAAGAGATTGAGTTCATCTACACCATCTGTAATGGGGTAGCGATCACATTGGATCGGACCTTTTTGATAAGGGATTTGAAGAAAAGCAAGGAAGAGGCAGAGAAAGCAAATCGGATTAAGACAGAATTCCTTTCTATGATGAGCCATGAATTCAGGACCCCGCTGAACTCCATTTTAGGATTCGCGCAGATTCTTGAGGATGATTTGGAGGCCCCATTGAGCAGCATGCAGGAAAAAAGGGTGAAAAGGATCCTGACATCCGGGAGGCAGCTGTTGAAGCTCATCAATGAAATGCTTGATATCGCCAGATACGATGCTCCGCCTGCAAAACGCTTCATGGAGCCTGTCATGATTGTAGCCATGATCCGGAAATGTGTAGACAGGATTAAGCCCGATGCTGAAGCGAAGGGTATTTCCATCACACATGATTTAACAGATGTAATGGAAGAGTCCGTCTGGGGAGTGTCTATCCGCCTTGAACAAGTAGTCGGCAATCTCTTAGTGAATGCAGTCAAATACAACAAATGGGGCGGAAATATTCATATTAAATGCAGACGCCATACGGAAACGGTCGTATTAATAATAAAGGATACAGGAATTGGGATTCCGGCAGATGAATTGGAACATATTTTCACCCCCTTCTACCGGATTCATAATGAAGAGACGAATATCGAAGGAACCGGAATCGGACTGGCCATTGTGAAGAAGCTGATCAATGAAATGGATGGCGAAGCGGGGGTGGAAAGTGTATTGGGAGAAGGGAGCACTTTCTGGATCACTATGAAGCTTGTCCACGATAGAAAGGTAGATGAAAGGTCCGATGAGTATAATCAAAGTCCTGCTGGCAGATGACCATGCTGACGGAATCGAAATCATGGAGCACTTCATGGGAAAGCTGGTTGATTTTTATATTTTAGGTTCCTGCGCCAATGGGGAAGAACTGGTCCATACTGCCCTCGAACTAAATCCTGATTTAATCATTGCAGATATTAATATGCCAATTAAAAATGGAATGGAAGCAATGAAGGAATGCGCTGAGTTCAATCCAGGGCTGAAATTTATTTTTGTAACAGGCTATGATGAGTTTGCGGTCGGAGCATTTCACATGGAAGCCGTTGACTACATCGTCAAACCGCTGGAAAAAAATCGTTTCTATCAAGCACTCGATAAAGCAAAGGAAATCATATTAGCGGAAAGGCAAGTCACTCAAGGAATGGTGGAAAAGCTCGATAGGCTGCCAATCAAAGCCCAGCAAAAGACATATTATATTCCGTTTGCGGATATATACTTTATTGAAAAAAGCGGTGTCAAATGCTTGGTCTATACAAAAGAAAGAGTCTATGAAACATCTGAAATCCTCGGAAATCTTCAGGAAAAGCTAAATAATTCTTTCTTTTTGGCCCATCGCTCATATGTGGTCAATCTAAAGAAAATCTCGCATATTACCCCACAGAAAGAGACATTTGTTGCCTATTTTCATGATTTTGATATGCAAGCGAGCATCTCGAAGCTTAAGATAAACGAATTGAAAGAGTTAATGGAAATTCAAAATTAGGTTTTGAAACAAATTTTTATAGCAAAAAGGAGGGAGTGGCGGATGGAACTATTGAAGGTAGTCATTGCCGATGATGACAAGTCTTCCCGCACGCTTCTCACCCATTTCATTCAACCGATGCCTCATCTTGAATTGGTTGGTGAAGCGGAAAGCAGTGATGAACTAATACTGAAAGTCGTACAGTTGAAGCCGGATATCCTTCTGGCCGATATTGATATGCCTGGTGTAAATGGATTGGAGGCGGTGAAGACGTGCAAGACCATTTTTCCGCATCTTCAAGTGATTTTCACGACTGGCTACGAGGAGTTTGCCGTTGAAGCTTTTCGCATTTCGGCGGTTGACTACGTCGTGAAGCCGATTGAACAAAATCGATTGAACGAAGCGATTGAAAAAGCTGGGAAGAACATCCATCGTCTTCAAACTCATCCAGCCGATATTGAGGAGAAGAAGGCAGACATGCTGTCCGTTAAACAGCAGAATGAGTATTTCTTTTTGAAAATGGACGACATTCTTTTTCTCGAAAAAGAAGGAAGGAAGACGATTATCCATACCCGGAAAGAGCGGATTGAGACGACGGAGCCCCTGCATGAAATGGAGGAGCATCTGCCATCCTATTTCAGCAAGACTCACCGATCCTATATTGTGAACCTCAGCCAAGTGTTCATGATTGAAGCGTCCGGGGAAACATTTTTGGCCCATTTTAAAGATTCGGAGAAAAAAGCCTATATCTCCAAACTGAAAATCCATGAAATACAAGGGATATTAAATCATTAGTGGAATCTCAGTGAATCATGGCCGTTTCAAAAAGAGGAATTTAATAGGACACCAAAGAATTATACAGAAGATTAATTTCCTCAAAAGGAGAATCAGAAATGGCGGACCGATACATAGATCTTGTTTTGCAGTTCCAAAGCAGATTGAAACGTGAATTGACTATTCAAGAAATCGAATTCATCAAATGGATGGTAGCGCAGGAATTCAGGGGTTCTGCCAAGGTAGATGCCTGCTCTATTTAGCGGGCATTTCCATTTTTAAAGGAGTTTTTTAACATGACAACCAAGGAAGTGATCATTTTATTTCTAGCGCTGCTGGTTATTGTTCTATCTTATGCGGTTGCCAGGGTCGGCCAAAAAAGGCGCGATGAATCTTCGGAATTACTTCATTATGAAGAAAAGATGCAGGAAGTTCAGCTTGATCTGCAGGAAACGGTCAGGCAGCAGCAGGGAATGATCCTGAAATTCAAGAAACAGGGGAATGAGTTTGTCCATACCCTCTGCGATGGCGAGCTGTTGAATCGGATGGCTTTCAAATCGTCGGATATCGTCGGGAAGACCTTGCACGAGATTTTGCCCAAGGATGAAGCAGATTTTAAATTCTCCAGCTACGATCGGGCTTGGAATGGCGAAAATACAGAATATGAAGGAAACATTAACGGAATTGAATATGTAGCCGCTTTGAGGCCAGTGATCCGCGATGGAAAGGTCATTGAAGTCATTGGATCCTGTATCGACATTACCGACCGCAAACGTGTTGAAAAGAAGCTGAAGGCAAAAGAGCAGCTGTACCGCACCGTTTTAAGTACGATGTCAGAAGCAATCATCATCATTGACCAAAATGGCTCAATCAGCAGCATGAATCAAAATGCGAGAGATATGCTTTTGGTCAAAGAAGAAAGTTCGATAACAAAGCTCTCGCAACTGAAAATCAAAGTGAAAAAAGAATCAGGGAAGCGGATTTCTATACAGACCCTTCAAACCATGTTAATCAAGCGGCAGCACATGGATTTTGATGGGCTTATTTTAGGAATCAAGCTTGAAGGGGCTAAATTTAAATGGATCTCCATTAATGCAAAGCCTCTGAAACTGGAAGAAGAAAAAACAGCCGCCCTCATTTCCTTTACCGATATCACTTTTCAAAAAGACCAGGAATTGAAGCTTAGAGAAGCATTTGTCACCCAGAGAACCATGATCGACAATTTGAATGTAGGGATATTCATGACTGATGAGCATAGACGCCTTACCCTCTACAATACTCGATTTGCTGAGATGTTCGGGCTAAGGAATTTAAGCGAAAAAGTCGGTAGGCATGGCAGGGAAATTCATTCGCTGTTCTATCAGGACACTGGATATTTAGAAGAAAAGGTCACTAGGATTTTGGATGAAAAGGAACCTGATTCAGCGGAAATCCGGTTATTGAATGCACGCAATTATATAAGAAGGTATGTCCCGATTAAAATTGAAAATGAATTCAGGGGGAACTTGTGGACACTGGAGGACATTACAGAACGTTATGAAATGGAAGGTGCACTTAGGAAAGCAAAGGAGACCGCTGAAAAAGCGAACCTGGCCAAATCTGATTTCTTATCGAAAATGAGCCATGAACTTCGCACCCCTTTGAATGGCATCCTGGGTTTTGCGCAGCTCCTTGAACTAGATGGATCATTGAAAGAGCAGCAGAAATCTTTTGTCAGTGAGATCTTGAGCGGGGGAAGGCACCTGCTGGAATTAATGACGGAAATCCTTGATTTTTCTCGGATTGAAATGGGGGCGATGAAAATGTCTCCTGATTCGGTTAATGTTTCCGTCATCCTGAATGAAGCCATCCGGATGTTCCTTCCACTTGCAGAGTCAAAAGGTATTGATGTATTGCTGAGGCTTGATGAATGCAGCCCAATCAGTGTCATGGCAGATCCAACCCGTTTGAAGCAAGTCTTCATCAATCTAATGGATAACGCTTTGAAATACAATAAAGCAGGCGGGTCTGTAACAGTAACCTGCAAGGTCAAAGAAGAAAATGTGGAGATTCATTTCATCGATTCAGGGATCGGACTGTCCGAATCTGAAATAGAAAAGATCTTCAAACCATTCTATCGAGTAGAAGGAACACTTGTAGAAGGTGTGGGAATTGGCCTTTCGCTCGTGAAGCAGCTTATTAAGATGATGGATGCCAGCATATCGGTTTCCAGTGAAGAGGGCAAGGGAAGCGACTTCTGCGTCAGTTTGAAAGTGGATTCTAAAGAGGCGAACAAGGAGAAGCGTGCGTTAACCCTCCCAGAGGAAGTAATCCGCCATTCTGAAAAGAAAAAAATCCTTTATATCGAAGATCAGGCTTCTAATATTCATTTAGTGGAGGAAATCGTGAAAGTCTATCCATGGATGGAACTCCACACCGCGATGACTGGAGAAGAAGGGATTTCAAAATCCTGGTCCGGTGATATGGACTTGATCTTATTGGACATACACCTGCCCGACTGTACGGGCTTCGACATCATCAAAATCTTAAAATCAAACGATAAAACAAAAGAGATCCCGGTGATAGCCCTAAGCGCCAACGCCTTAAACGCAGACATTGAACGAGCAGCGCAAAGCGGGTTCCACACATACATCGTAAAGCCAATACAGATTCAGCCATTCCTCAAAACCATAACCGAAGTGCTCGGCAAAGACATGGGGACAGGTTCCTTGTCCCGTTCCACTAACTGACCGGCATGGGACGGGGGGACAGGTTTACTGTCCCAAACTTCCGGAAACAAAAAGGAGGGACAAAGAACCTGTCCCTCCGTCCCAAATTATGGTTCTAAGATCCCCATAATCATGTATTTCCAATTTCCTTCGAACTGCGCGTCATCATCCCATTTGATTCGCCCTGGCTTCATTAGAGTGACGAATAGTCCTTCTTTATGCACCTGATCTGGAAGCTCCGCAATGTGGCTTCCTTTTTTTACGCCGTTTTTCACTTCAATATAGCCATCATCTTTGATTCCTGTTTTCACTTTTCGCTTCTCGACGATGCCTTTATTATTCAGCACCCATAAATATTTCACGTCATCGAAATGCACCACACTTTTCACAGGAACCGCATTTGCATTTTCTGCTTCTTTCGTCACGATTTCTGCCTTCACATGGTAGCCTTGCAGCAAATCCTTTTCAGCAGCATCATCAGCTGCAATGACGAAAGGATATCTAGAATCATGGTCAGTTGAAGGGGTAAGTTCCGGCAGCTCCGCCACATCAGCGACGGTCCCGTTCAGCTTTCCAGTAAAGTGCTTGGAAGTGATATGCGCTTTATCGCCATTTTTCACGTCGCTCCGCTGCTCCTCTGTTAATTTGCCTTTCACAACAGAGTTCTTGGAGACAATGGTTACCCCGGGATTATCCAATTCGTGTGAAACATTCGAAACGATCCCGCTGTAAGGGCTGACGACCGTCAAACTCCCTTCCCCGTTCTGCAGCGTCCTCAACTGCTCATCATACATGTCTAGTTGCTGCTGGACTTTTTCCCGTTCCTGCTCTTTCTCAGAAATCGTCTTAGCCAGGTCGTAGTAGGCTTGTAATTTAGCGCCGCCTTGAGAGTCCTGCGCTGAATCGGAATCAGCCCCAAAACTGGAACTTTCAAACGAAGAATCAGAAGGGACTCTGCTCTTCAGCGACTCCAGCTCTGTAATCAATTGATCCATGCTTGCCGCTTCACTGCGCAGCCTATCCTGTTCAGAAGTGATGAGACTGCGTCGTTCTTCTAAATCCAACCCGTCATATTCAAATAGAGGCGTACCAGTTTCAACAGGCTGCCCTTTTTTAACTAAAAACTGTTTAAAACTTTTATTTTTATCGATATAAACTTGATTGGTTTCTGTTGCATCGAGAACGCCTTCGGTGGCAATGGAATTCTCGAGGTCCTTTGCCTTCACTTCAGTCCATTGAGTGAGAAAATTAGTCCTGTCAACCAAGCTGTTCTTTTTATAAATAAGAAAAAGATTCAATCCAATAAAACATACAATGGCCAATATAAGCCATCCGCTCTTTTTAGACATGAGGTTACCGCCTTTTTAGAAAAATGGTTTTAATTCAGGGCTGTTTTCGTAAACATTGTTGTTAAAATCTTAAAGCCGATTTTAACGTGAAGATACCAGTTTTGCGCGTTGAAATGGAGTATCCAGGCTCTTTTCGAGCTAAATTTTCTACATAGATTGCATAAATTATCCTGTTTTAATGCTTAAAGAATCAAATATTGAGAAAAGAGCCTAATTCAAAGAAGGCCAAAGTCGCCGTGATGGCCCAAAAAATCAAATGAATGGAAACGGTCACTAATAATGCAGCGCCGCGCTGCATGGCTGCAAGTTTCCTTAACCCTATAAATTGTATGTACATGCTCCAGACTTTAAAGAGTGTGGCGCAGCCTGAAAAATAAATGATCCAAGCAGGTGCATGTGCGCTCTGGGCAATCGCTCCAAGCGAAACAGGAGAGGAATACCAGTCCAGTCCAAGCAAAGACACACACAGGATATGTATAATCTTCTCAATTAAAATCGGGAGAAATGCAAATGCCTGTACAATAAGTAAATGCTTGAACGGGGCCTCGGTCCATATGTCAAACCAAAGAGACATGATGTACAGATAGATCGCAGCAAACAAAAGCCCCGATACAAGCCTGCCGATCCAAAACAGGAACTTTTCCCATTCAAATTGTGAGTTTGATAGATTATTAATCTCAGCAGAGATTTCATGAGTGCCAAGCCCAAACCAACCGCTTACCGCGAAAATCAGCAAGCTGGAAAGAAACAAGAGCATCACTCTATTATTTAGTCCGTAAACCGTCTCGGCCTGCCCCAGCTGATGAAGCATAGCTCTCGGGTCCCTTAGTCCCCTGAATAATCGAACTTGATAGATCAAAAGATGTCCCTCCAACAAATAAATGTAATGTTTTCATTGTAACGCAAAAAATGTCGTAAATTCCATTAATTTCAACTTTAGTCCCAAGTACCTAATGAAAGTTTACCCCAAGTGACTGTCAACCGAATCCTGTGGATAAGCTGACGGGGTGGAGAGCAAAGTCACGCCCCAGTTTTTTTCGAGAACCACATACTTTTGTTTGATTTTTCAGAATTTTATTGATTTATTTAATTGGAGGTTGTACTATTTTAAGTGAACCAGATATAGTCCAGTTCTTATATCCACCGCAAATACATATAGTTTATTACAGTCAACCAATAAAGTAATAACCTTACACCAAGGTCCAAATTGCAACCGTTATCATAGATGGACCCGCCAACAACTAGTGGTAAACCCATAAAATTAATAGAATTCCAGATATAAACCAACAATTAGAGAGGGTGCGGATGATGAAGATTGGAGTAAGCTCTTACAGTTTATACAAGGCAATGCGAGACGATGGCATGACAATTTTAGAGGCAATGGAATGGATCAAGGAAAATGGAGCGGAACATGTGGAAATCGTGCCTTTGGGATTTGACCTCGTCAAGACTCCATCCCTTATTGAGGACATCCGGAATAAAGCAGAGGAGCTTGACCTTGAAATCTCCAATTACGCCATCGGGGCTAATTTCATCCAGGAATCCATTGAAAAAGTGAATGAAGAAATCAAGCGGGTCAAGCAGCATGTGGATATTGCCAACCAGCTTGGAGCTAGGTTGATGCGCCATGACGCCGCTTCAAGACCGATGGAGGAAACGGGCATCGAGCAGTTTTATGGCGATCTTCCCATCCTTGTCGATGCATGCAGGGAAATAGCCGACTACGCTTCCCAGTATGGAATCACCACAAGCGTTGAAAACCATGGATATTACCTTCAATCCAGCGAAAGGGTCGAGATTCTCGTTAAACTGGTAAACCGGCCAAATTTTAAAACAACGCTTGATGTCGGTAATTTCCTTTGTGTCGACGAAGTGCCAGAAGCTGCAGTGAAAAACAACCTCCCGATATCCTCCATGGTTCATCTTAAAGACTTTTATTACCGGCCGGCTGCAGAAGATCCCGGCGAAGGCTTCTTTAGCACCCGAAATGGCAACTTCTTGAAAGGAGCCATTCTTGGCCAGGGGGACATCAATATTCGAAACGTCTTTCGGCTCATTAAAAACAGTGCTTATAAAGGTTTTTTATCCCTTGAATTTGAAGGGATGGAAGATTGCAAGATTGCGACAAAAATAGGCTTGCAGAATATCAAAAGAATCTGGGAGGAGGTATAAGCTTCAATGAGTCCAATACCATTGAAAATTGGAATCATCGGCGGCGGAGCCATTTCGGAACTTCATCTAAATTCTTACCAAAACAACTCCGCCGCAGAACTGTATGCCATCTGCGACCTCAATGAATCACGGGCAAAACAGAAAGCCGCACAATACAACATCCCCCATCTTTGTACAGACTACAATGTCATGCTTCAGCTCCCAGACTTGGAAGCAGTCGTTATCTGTACCTGGAATAACACCCATGCAGACATCATCATGGCCGCACTTGATGCCGGCAAACACGTATTTGTAGAAAAACCTCTTTGTACAACCATCTCTGACGCACTCGCCATCCAAAGAAAGACCATAGAAACAGGGAAAACACTTCAAGTAGGATTCATCAGAAGATTCGACCCCAATGTTCAAATGCTAAAAACTTTCATCGATCATGGCGACCTTGGCCGCATTTACTACGCTAAGGCGTCTGCACTCAGAAGGCTTGGGAATCCTGGCGGCTGGTTTGCAGACCGTGAAAAATCAGGGGGCGGGCCGCTGATTGATGTAGGAATCCATGTACTCGATCTTTCCTGGTACTTAATGGGTTGTCCACGTCCCATAGCCGTCAGTGCCAATACATATAATAAACTCGGAAATCGATCCAACATCAAAAACCTGGCATTTTATAAAACGGCTGATTACAATCCTAATTTCAATAACGTTGAAGACCTTGCCAATGCGATGATCCGCTTCGAAAACGGAGCGTCCCTATATTTGGATACCAGCTACACACTCCATGCGAAAAGAAATGAAACAAGCGTCGTTCTCTACGGCGAGAGAGGAGGAACCGAAGTACTTCCGGAAACATGGCTGATCATCGAAAAGTACAATACCATCCTTAATGCCCGCCCGCAGACTGATCAGGACGGACTCAATGTGGATGCTGCGTTTCAGGAGCAGACCGATCATTTTGTTGAATGCTGCCTTGAAAATAAGGCTCCAAGAACGACTGTTGAACATGGTGTGGAAATCATGCGCATGATTGATGCAATCTATGAAAGCAGCAGGACCCGGAAAGAAATCAAACTTTCTAAAGGAAGGGGAATGGAATCATGATTCAAAAAAATTTAAAGAAATGTTTTCGCATCTCCGCCACAGGAATCCTAATCGTTTCTCTAGCATCCATGAATTCTCCCTATTCGATAAAAGCCAAGGAAAAACCGGCACAAAACGACTATTTTATTGAAAATGCCGGGTTTGAATCAACTCCCAAAGAGAATGGGGCAATTCTTGGATGGACACAAACATACGGCGATACCGGGTTTTCTATCGATCGTTCTGTTGTAAAAGAAGGAACGCAAAGTTTGAAGATGGCAGACTCTCTTTCTACGAAATCTGCCGGGATAAGAAGCAGCATGGCAAGGGTGACAGGCGGGCAAGTCTATCACTTTGACGCTTCAATCTATTTGCAATCAGGCTCACTCAATATGTATCTGCTTTATTTTGATGAGAATGGAAAAGAAGTAGCCAAATTCAGCAGCGGATACAGTGTTAAATCGGTGGCAGCCAATACATGGCTTTCGGGATCTGTGAGTGGAAAGGCGCCGAAAAACGCGGTTTCGGCAAGACTGGAATTATATTCGGGAGTCGCTTCAGTGACCAATGCATTTGTAGATCAAGTGTCTTTTTCATGGGAAGAGCAGCTGGATCTTACAGTCAGTGACCCAGTCAATTTGGGGGAAGCGGTAAAAGCATCGCTTACTTCATCTGCAGCCATCAGTACTAGAAGTGATGGGCATTCGGAACTTTATTTTGCCACAAATGGCGTCCCAGCGACTTTTTATGCCATTGATGGCGATACGGGTGAACGACTCTTTTCACAGCCTATCCCAGGGGCGGATACCGTATGGGCCATAACAGAAGGCAGTGACGGAAACATTTATTTTGCTGGAACGAACGATGGCATCCTATACAGATATTTACCGGCAGAAAAAAGAATTGAAACTTTGGGTAAAAATCCATCCGATACATGGATTTGGGACCTTGCTGTCAGTAAAGATGGGAAAGTATATGGAGCCACCTATCCGCATGCGAAGGTGTTTGAATACGACATCCAAACAGGGGAATTCAAAGATTTAGGAACATTCAAGGATGGCCAGAAATATGCAAGGGGACTCGGGATTTCAGGCGACTACCTTTACGTTGGGATCGGCTCTACTGCCTATGTATACCGGCTGAACTTAAAAACGGGAGAAAAGGAAGAAGTCCACATTCCGATATCAGGCGGGAACAACACCGTGGCCAATATTGAAGGATACGACGGGAAACTATTCATTCGAGTAGGCGGCTCAACGGTGTACGTATTGGATGAGGAAACGCTGGAACTGGTCAACACAATTAAATACACAGGTGAAATTTCGCCGCCGTCTCCAGACAACGGGGAAGACATGTACTACATCCTGGGTGCCAAGCTCCATCGCTATAATTTAAAAACCAATACGACGGAGGAAGTCAGCGGCATATCTTCTACAGATCATACAACCCGTAAATTCGGATGGGTGGAAAAAGACGGCCATTCAGTGCTGGCGCTTGTGAGCGGTTTTTCAGAATATATGCAGTACGATCCAATGAAAAATGAGGTTGAGTACATCTACCCGGATGTGGAACCGCAAGGGGTGCCGATTCAGTCATTGGCAAAGGCGCCAGACGGAAAGATTTATTTAGGCGGATATCATCGGGGAATGAGTGTCTTTGATCCTCGAGAATCGAAGATCATCCATAATTTGAGCTGGATGCCGCAGCCTGAAGGCATCGGTTTCTTCGACGGAAAAGTATTCTTCGGAACCTATGGAGGGGCGAAAATCTATCAATATGATCCGGCAAAGGCAATGGATTTTGGAAATACTCCTGATAAGAATCCAGGGCTGATCCATGATATTGAAGACTTCCAGGACCGGCCGTTTACTCTCGAATCGAGTGGAAATGATTTATTCATCGGAACCATTCCAGGCTACGGAGAGCTTGGAGGCTCCTTAAGCATCTATCATAAGCAAACCGGTCAATGGGAAGACCATCGAAACGTTGTGGAAAATCAAAGCATCATCGGTTTGGCCTATAAAGATGGATATGTTTATGGCGGCACTTCTGTATGGGGCGGTGGAGGAAGCAATCCCGCTGATGAAAATGCGAAAATCTTCGTATGGGATGTGAAAAACAGCAAGAAAGTGGCTGAATTCACGCCGGATATCCCTGGATTGGATGCTGATCCAAAAATGATCGGCGAATTGTCCGCCGGCCCGGATGGACTTATATGGGGAGCAATCGACGGAACGATTTTCGCCATGGATCCAAAAACATATGAAGTGAAGAAAAGCAAAGTGGTCTATCCGAGTACTTATGCTGCAAGCAAATGGAGGCCGATCTACCTCCGCTGGGGCAAAGATGGTCTGCTTTATACGACACTCGGCAGGAACATAACTGTCGTAAACCCTGGCACATTATCCACCATGCTCATTAAACAGAATGCCGATTTGATGGATATCGAAAACGATGGAAGCCTTTATTATGCTTCAGGTGCAGACTTAATGAAATTAGAAGTGCATCCTGGCGAAACAAGCTTCAACTCTGTGAGAGAAGAAGCGGAAGAATACAGAAGCCGCAATATGCTGGATCAGCCGCTTTATAAACAGCTTTTGGAGGACTTAAAGCAAGCAGATCATCAGCTGGAAAAAGGCAATGGGCCGAATGCAATTGAGTTCCTGGAAAAAGCGAAGGAACAGATTAATAAAGACAGCTTAAGTAAATTTATTTCCTTGGATGCCAAGAACGTGTTGACAGCAAGCCTTGATTCTTTGATAAGGCAGCCTAAATGATTATATCCACGAGGAGGCAGGAACTCAGCCTCCTCTATCTTACTAAAGGGGCGATGAAATTGAAGCTACAGACGATTGAACAATTAGAAGAATGGATGACAAAGCCATCCCAAGCGCTTGTTGAGGATATGAAAAAAATAGAGGGAGATATCCTTATTCTTGGGGTAGGCGGAAAAATGGGACCGACTCTCGCTAAAATGGCCAAACGTGCCATCAATCAAGCGGGAGTGGAGAAAAAAGTGATAGGGGTATCCCGATTCTCAAATGGATCCCTCCGTGAAGAACTTGAATCATCAGGTGTTGAAACGATTGCGGCAGATTTATTGAACGAGGAAGACCTTCAAAATCTCCCCAATGCCAAAAATATCATTTATATGGCCGGAACGAAATTCGGCACGAAGGATAATGAACATTTTACTTGGGCTATGAATGCTTATCTGCCTGGCCGGGTAGCTGAAAAATTCAAAAAATCCAATATAGTATCCTTTTCCACCGGGAATGTCTATCCATTGACCTCTGTCAACAAAGGCGAATGTTCAGAAGATCATCCTGTGCAGCCAGTCGGCGAGTACGCTCAGTCCTGTTTAGGAAGGGAACGGATTTTCACTTATTTTTCACATAAACATCAGACGCCTGTTTTATTGTTCCGCTTGAACTATGCCATTGATATGAGATACGGAGTGCTATTGGAAATCGCTAAACAAGTCAATGCCGGCACACCAATAGACCTGTCTATGGGACAGGTGAACGTGATATGGCAAGGCGACGCTAATGAATATGCCATCCGTTCCCTGCTGCACTGCAGTTCTCCGCCGAAGACGTTGAACATAACAGGTCCTGAAAAAGTATCGGTTCGCTGGATCGCACAGCAATTTGGTGAAAGATTGAATAAGCCTGTCCAATTTATCAATGAAGAGAAGGACACCGCTCTTTTGAACAATGCCTCCAAAGCACACCAGCTTTTTGGGTACCCCCGTGTGACTCTTGCTTCCATGATTGACTGGACAGCCGATTGGATTTCCGAGGGAGGCGCTATGTACAATAAGCCGACCCATTTCCAAGAGAGGGAAGGAGTCTTTTAAAACATGCTGAGTGAAAATGTAAAAAAACTGCTGTTCAGCGGAACGGTGATACCTGCCCACCCGTTGGCATTGAACGAAAATAGGGAGCTGGATGAAGCCAGGCAGCGCGCTTTGACCCAATACTATATGGATGCCGGTGCAGGTGGAGTGGCGGTAGGCGTCCACACTACTCAATTTGAAATAAGGGACCCAAAGTTTCATTTATATGAAAAAGTGCTGAATCTGGCCATTGAAGAAATAGAAAAAAGAAATTTGCAGCGTCCATTCATTAAAGTCGCCGGTATTGCAGGACCGACGCAGCAGGCTGTAAAAGAGACGCACTTTGCCAAAAATGCAGGATATGACCTCGGGTTGTTGAGCATGGGAGGATTGAATGATTATTCAGAAGCCGAATTGTTAAATAGAACGAAACGAATTGCCGAAATCATACCTGTCTTCGGATTTTATTTGCAGCCTTCAGTTGGAGGGCGGGTATTGTCCTTTGAATTTTGGAAGACATTTGCGGAAATTGATAATGTGTTTGCTATTAAAATGGCGCCTTTCAACCGCTACCAGACCTTAGATGTCGTCCGTGCCGTATGCGAGTCGACTCGCTCTGATCAAATCGCTTTGTATACAGGGAACGATGATAATATCATCAACGATTTATTGACTGTCTATCGTTTTCAGTCCAATGGAAAAACCATTGAAAAGGCTATTGTTGGCGGTCTTTTGGGCCACTGGGCTGTCTGGACCAAAACAGCAGTGGAATATTTTGAACGGATAAAAGCAGTAAGGGGACAGGAAGCAATTCCAGCTCATTTTCTGACTCTTGCACAAGAAGTGACAGATGCCAATGCCGCATTTTTTGATTCCGCCAACCGCTTCAAAGGCTGCATTGCCGGCATCAATAAGGTATTAGCAATGCAGGGTCTTCTTCAAGGAGAGTGGTGCCTGCTTCCGGAAGAGCGACTGAGTGACGGCCAGTTGGAGGAAATACAGCGGGTCTACCGGGACTACCCTCATTTGCAGGATGATTCCTTTGTGTCTCAAAACCTATCAAATTGGCTTAATAAGAATGAAAAACAATCGATATAGGCTGTTTTCGTAAACATTATTATTAAAATCTTAATGCTGATTTTAACGTGAAAATACCTGTTTTGCGCGGTGAAATAGAGTATTCAGGCTCCTTTTTCAGCTGAATTTCCTGCATTGATTGCACAAGTTATCCTATTTTAATGGCTAAAGCAACAAACTTTGAGAAAACAGCCTCGATATAAGAAAGTGCGGGAGGGAAATGAATGAAAATTGGAATCATTGGCAGCGATTCCTCCCATGTAATTGCTTTTACTAGGGAAATATTGAACTGCGGATCCAATATAGGACATAAAATCGCGGCGGTCTATCCTTATTATTCACCACAGATCGCCAGCAGCATGAAGCAGCATCACATCATAATGGAGCGATTCCTTAAAGAGTTTCCTATTCCGATAGCTGATTCATTGGAAGAATTGAATGATCGCTGTGATGCTTACCTCCTGTTATCCATGTTTTCTCCTGATCGGAAAAAGATATGGGAACAACTGAAGGGATTTGGCAAACCGGTTTTTATTGATAAGCCGCTATCCCTTTCAACCGAAGAGGCGCATCAGTATTTTATGGATAGCAAAGAAGGAAGAACCCCTTTGATGAGCAGTTCAGCTCTAAGGTACGCAAACTTTATCCAGCGATTCCAAAATGAGTATTCGCCTGATGAAATTGTCGAATTAGAGTTGGAGGGGCCGCTCGATTTCGCACCGCATTATCCGGGCTATTTTTGGTATGGAATCCATCTTGTAGAGATGATGCAAGGCATTATGAAGACATTGCCGGTGAGCATATCTGTAAAAAAGAGTGGGCAGGGAGAGCTTGTAGAATGTATCATGGTAGACGGGAAAAAAGCTGTGATAAAAGGGATTCAAGAGGGCAAATCTGTTTATCGGATTACTGCCAAAACGAAAAATGAGGCTTTTCCTGTGATATGGGAAAGCGACCCGCAGGAATCCATGTACAGTGGGCTTATACAAGAGATCCTATCTTTCTTTAAAACGGGCAGAAATCCCATTCCGATTGAAGAAACCTTGTCGATCATCCATGTAATTGAAAGAATAAATCGCTGCAGAGACAATAGCCAGCGGGCCTTGTAAGTTATAAAAATTGGCTTTCTTAACGTTCAAATGTCAGCTGATTTCTAGAAGTTGAATGGACGCAAGACGCATTCTCCCACGGAAAGCAAAGTCTTGAAAGGAAATCCACAGCGGTGTTTAAGAGGGCTTAAACCTATAAAACGACATTTTCCGGGAAATAATTGTCTAAACGTGGCGATTTAAATTTTCATAATTTTTAATCAATTGTATTGACATGATGAAAGCGCTTCCGTAATATTATTTACAAGTACCAGATATGAACCAGTTGAGGGGGAGAAAGATGAAAGCAAAAAAGATCGTCAGTTTTTTATTGATGTTGGTGTTGATGTTTGCTATGGCAGCATGCAGCAATGACGAAAAAGCATCATCAGATGGGAAGGACAAGAAGTTCTCCGGTGAATTGACTGTATGGATCCATCCATACGTATCAAAGGATCTTAAGGATAAGCAGACAAAAGTATTCGAGCAGATGGCAGCTTCTTTTAACAAAGAGTACCCGGATGTAAAAGTGAAGTTCCAAGAGATCCCATGGGCAAATCGTGAGCAGAAGATCTTGACGGCGCTTGCTGCAAACCAAGGGCCAGATGTATTCTACCTCATCCCGGATATGATGGGTCAATTTGCCGATAAAGGAGTGCTTGCCCCAATCACTGATCTTCTGGGCAAAGATTTCGATAAAGAGGATTTCCCGCAAAGCTCCCTGGACGCAGTTTCTTATAAAGGTGAACTATACGGATTGCCGATTCTTCACGAAGTTCGTGCAAATGTCTATAACACTAAAATCATGGAAGAAATCGGTGCAAGCAAAGACGATGTCCCTACTACTTGGGAAGAGTTTGATGCATTAGCTGAAAAAGCAGTGGCAAAAGGCTACTATGCAAGAGGATTTGAAGGCGGAAACACATTGAACGCCACCCTCTACCCAGTCCTATGGCAAGCAGGGGGAGATGTTTTGGATAAGGATGGAAACGTTATCCTGAACAACGATGCAGGGGTAAAAGCTTTTGAAACAATCAATGATTGGTACAAAAAAGGCTGGATCCCGAAAGACTCTGTCAATACATTGGATCACTTCGCTAACTTCCTTGAAGGAAAGTCATTGTCTTCCGGTGCAACAGGCCTGACGCTAAGCACTTTGAAGCAAAAAGGATTTAAAGACTACGTCCTAGGACCTCCGTTGAAAGGAGAAGTACAATCAACATTTGGTACAACTGGCATGTTCGTTGTCGCTTCCAACAGCGATAAAAAAGAAGCGGCTGCTAAACTCGTAGAATATATGACAAATACAGAAAACTCAAAAGCATTCAATGAGTTGACTCAATATATTCCACCGCGTAAATCAGCAGCAGGAATCTATGATAACAATCCAGAAATGAAACAAATGGTAGATTGGCTCAAATATACAAAACCAGGCGTCATTTCTCCTGTAGCCCGCGATATTCTGCCTAAGATCCAAGCAGAAATGCAGGCAATGATGGAAGGAAAGAAAACGCCTAAAGAAGCGGCTGACGCTGCTGCAGAAGCAGTAAAGGCTGAATTGGCAAAACAATAGAATGTGAGCGGGGGGAGGAATATTACATTTCTCCTCCCTCTATTGCTAAATCCTATGAAACGGGCAATCTCATAGCAGGACGGCGTGGCGTGCAAAACATTAAATACAGATACGGATAACAGCAAAAAAGAACCCTTAGAGAAGGAGGGGGAATCTTGGAAAGCGCAGGATTGAATACGGCAACTGAAGCACAAGTGGTCTATAAAATTTCCAGAAAAGAAAAGATGAAGCGCCATTGGAACAAATATGCGCTGGTGTATATATTCCTTGTTCCGATCTTAATACACTTTTCCATTTTTCAGTTATTCCCGATTTTGTTCAGTTTCTACCTGACATTTACGAATTGGCCGGTGATTGGCGAGCCGGAGTTCATCGGGCTGAAAAACTGGCTGGGCCTGCTGCATGATCCACTTGCATGGAAGGCCATAGGGAATACGATTATGTTTTCAATCTATTATATTGTCCCTACGATGGCAGTCGGTTTGATTTTGGCTTTGCTGATCAATAGCGGAAAGAAAGGCACAGGCTTTTTTAAAGCAGTCTTCTTCCTGCCTGTTGTCACTTCATTCGTCGTCGTTTCAGGCATATGGGCATGGATCTTCAAAGGGACGGATGATGGGTTCGTTAATATGCTGCTGCATGCAATTGGCATAGAACCGCAGCTTTTCCTGTCAGATTCAGACCAGGCGCTTATTGTGCTTGCTGGACTTTCCATATTCAAAGTTTGTGGAAGTACGATGATTTACTATTACGCTGGCCTGCAATCAATGCCGCATGAATTGTACGAAGCGGCAAAGATCGATGGGGCGGGACCGTGGAAGACGTTTTGGAAAATCACTTTTCCACTCTTGCTTCCAATCCATTTTTACGTAGCAATCGTGACGACCATTGGATCATTCCAAATCTTCGACTCGGCATTCCTTTTGACATCTGGGGGCCCGAGCAATTCAACGATTACGATTGTTTATTACTTATACCAGGAAGGTTTTACATCGCTCCGATTGGGCTATGCAAGTGTCCTGGCCTATGTTCTATTCTTCATCATCTTCGTTATTTCATTGATTCAGAAAAAATATATGGGGAAAGAAGTGAGCTACAAATGAGGAGGGAGAGGCCATGTTAAAAATGATGAATCGTTCACAACTGCTTTATATCCCTCTCATTCTATTAGGACTGGTGTTCATCATCCCGTTCGGCATTATGATCATCGGATCTTTGTTAAATATGACGCTGCCGATCGGCAACCCCTTTACATGGGTGGTCCATGAGAAATTTTCTTTTGCGAATTTTGGCTATATCTTCAAAAATGCGCCTTATTTGAAGTGGATCATTAATTCATTGATCATCACGATCATACCGGTTTTCAGCAACATGTTCTTTTCAGCTATCCTCGGCTATATTTTTGCCCGGAAACAATTCTTCGGACGCGAAGTGATCTTTTGGATAATGATGGCGGTCATCATGATACCAAGTCAGCTGTTGATCATCCCGCGCTATATCATGTTCAGTGATTTAGGATGGATCAATACGTACTTGCCATTGATTGTTCCGGAAATCTGGGGAATCATGGGCGTCTTCTTTGTGAGGCAGTACATGATGACCATGCCGAAGGATTTAGAGGAGGCAGCATACATCGACGGCGCCGGGGACTTTACCGTATTTTTCAAGGTCTATTTGCCACTGGCAAAGCCGGTTATCGCAACGGTAGGAACATTTGCCTTCATCGGGAATTGGAATGACCTCCTTACTCCATTGATTTTTACAACAAGTGATGAGATGTATCCAGTTACAGTGGGGCTTGCTTCATTGCTTACAAAAGAAGGCAACTTTGGCGTAGAGATGGCCGGTTCGGTGCTTTCTTTCATTCCCACATTTTTAATATTCATTTTCTTCCAAAGGTATTTTGTCAAAGGAATCACTTTGACTGGCATAAAATAAGAAGCTTCGTCAGAAAGGATCTGCAAACATGAGTGGAAAGATTAATAGAGAAGAATTCAAAGCAAAACTAAATCATTTAGTCTCCAGCATGAGGAAGAAAATCATTGAGGGGGATATCAATGTAGGAGACTATCTTCCTTCTGAATTAATATTGGCCGAACAGTACGGGCTTAGTAAGAACTCCGTTAGAAAAGGACTGGAGGAGCTTGTCAGCGAGGGGCTGATTGTCAAGAAGTCACGCATCGGCAATCAAGTGGCGTCGACCCGGCCTTTTGACCAGGTGATCTTAAGGGTTGGGTACTACCCGTCACTAATCAAAGATGCTCAATTGAAAGAATTGATTAAACGTTTTGAAGCAGAAAACCCAGCAATAAAAGTGCAAACGATTGCTTTGCCATACGAGCATTATAGACATACCGTACAGGACTTTTTCCAAAACGATATGATTGACGTCGTCACGATAAACTATAAGGATTTCTGTGATTTTAACCATTATCAATCCAGTGTATTTGAAGAAATCGCAGAGGATCCTAACATCTATTCCTTTTTGCAAAAGCCTTTCTCCGCTGCTGGAAAGAAAAAAACGCAGTATGTTAAGCCGTTTGTCTTTTCACCGATTGTCCTCTGCTACAATAAGGAACATTTTGATCAAAAAGGAATGGCTTATCCGGATAGCGGTTGGAAATGGGATGATGCGCTGGAAGCTGCCTCACAGCTAATGAAGGAAAACCAGGAAGATGGAAGGTGCGGGTTGTACTTTCATCCCCTTTCCTTAAATAGATGGCCGATTCTCCTTCTTCAGAACAGGGTGGAATTCACAAGAAACTCAAATGGAGAACCTGTTTTTCCAGGCAAGGAATTTCTCGAAAGTGTAAATTTGCTCCGGGCATTATTTGACGAACAGCAAATCATGCACACATTTTTGTCCGATAGCGATCGGGATGCTGAAAAACTGTTTTTGGAGCAAAAAGCATCGATGATCATGGCGTCCTATTTCAGCTTGAATGAAATCAAAAATCACAAGATCCAATATGACATAGCGCCGCTCCCATATTTAAAAGATCCGAGCACGCTTCTATTGATTATTGGCTTGGCAATCAATAAATTTTCCTCCAAAAAAGAGGCTGCAGCCAAATTTGTCGATTATCTCTCAGGGGAAGATGCGCAGGAAATCATTCGGACGAACACGTTGAGCATCCCGGCTATGAAGAAAGCTGCAGAGCGCCAGGATGAAACAGAAGTCTATAAACCGCTGCGATATCAACTTTTCAGAGAAATCATCCCAACGTATAAGCTGTATACCGATATAGGATTGACTGCAAAAGAATTTGGTGAGGTACGGAACGAATTAAGAATTTACTTGTCTGATTTAATGGATGATAAAATTTTTCAGCAGAGGCTGCAGGCAAAGCTGACAATCCAATCGTCCATTCCAAAATAATGTACGGGGGTGATGTAGTGAAAAGTGTTGTTGCGAGAAATCGAGCAGTTGAAGTGGTAGAAGAAATGAAGCCGGAAGTGAAGCCATCCTATGTCTTAGTCAAAACTTCCTTTTCTGTCATAAGCCCTGGAACGGAAATTTCCATCATCAATAAAAGCAAGGATCATCAAATCAACTTAGGATACAGTGCCTCCGGGATCGTAGAGAGCTGCGGGGATGGAGTCGAAGGGATCAAAGAAGGAGATCTTGTTGCCTGCTACGGGGCACCGTATGTGAAACATGCAGAATACTTGCTTGTCCCAAAGACCTTATGCTGCAAAGTTCCGCCGAATGTCACTGCAAAAGAAGCTGCTTTCGGAGGCATCGGAGCCATTGCCATCCATGCGCTTAGAGTAGGAAAACTCGAATTTGGAGAAAGCGCCGTAATAGCAGGACTTGGAATACTCGGGCAAATGATTGCACTCATTGCAAATGCGGCAGCATATCGTGTATTTGCTTTTGATTTATCAGCTGCCAGAACAGAAATGTTAACGAATGAACCATACATCCACTGCCATTCAGATATCGAACAAATGGAAAAGGACTTGTTTGAGAACACCAATTTCCGCGGGGCAGATTCCGTTTTCCTATGCGCAGGCGGTCATAAATCACCACTCACATCCCAAAGCCTGAAGTGGGTGCGTGACAAAGGAAAAGTGGTCATTGTAGGAGACATTGAACCGGATTTTCCGCGTCAGGATATGTTTGCTAAGGAAGCGGAAATCCTGATCTCCCGCGCAGGTGGACCAGGAAGGTATGACCCCGTATACGAATGTCGGGCCATTGACTACCCTTATGGATTTGTCAGGTGGACGGAAGGGAGAAATATCGGTGAATTCTTGAGGCTTGTCAATGAACACAAAATCGATCTTTCTCCTTATGTAAATGAAGTCATTAGCAGTGAGGATGTCGGGGAGGCATTTGAACAGCTGAGGAACAAAGAAACTTCTGTACTGACAAAAGTGATTCGGTATGCCTGAAGATTATTTTTAAGGTGCTGCAGCGAGAAGAAGAGAAAGATGGAGGTTCCCCTTGAAGTTTTGGGTAAACCTCCATCAGCAGGTGTGGAACGGGAAAAACGTTCAATGCAAGAGAATCTTACCTGATGGGCAAGGGAGGAGCTACATATGTTAAAGGTCGGTGTAATCGGAGTCGGAAGCATCTCTCAATATCATATTCAGCCTTACAAAGATCATCCGGAAGTCGAACTCGTTGCTTTTTGTGACCTGAATGAGCAAAGGCTGAAGAAAAAGGGCGAGGAATATGGTGTCAGCCAGCTTTATACTGATTATAAAGAATTGCTGAAGAACAAAGATATTGATGCAGTGAGCATTTGTACGTGGAATGAAACGCATGCTGAAATCGGGATCAGCGCATTGGAAGCCGGCAAGCATGTCCTGGTGGAGAAGCCGCTCTGCACAAATGTAGAGGAGGCTCATGCTTTTGAAAAGGCAGCGCGTGAGTCCGGAAAGACCGCGCAGGTTGGTTTTGTCAGGAGACACGGAAGCAACACGAAAATTCTTAAAAAGTTTCTTGATAACGGAGATCTTGGCGAACTGTATTATGCCAAAGCTTCTGTGTTGAGACGTTTAGGGAATCCCGGGGGCTGGTTTTCGGATAAAAAAAGGTCTGGAGGCGGGCCGCTGATCGACCTCGGCGTCCATTTGATTGACCTTTGCTGGTATCTGATGGGCAAGCCAAAACCAGTGTCCGTGACAGGGAACACTTATCACTCCCTTGGGAACCGGAATAACATCCAAAACTTAAGCTTTTACAAAGCCGCCGATTTTGATCCTGCGAGGAATGATGTCGAGGACTTGGCAAATGCATTGATTCGATTTGAAAACGGTGCATCTTTATTTATCGATGTGAGTTTCACTCTGCATACAAAAGAAAATGAGGTATCTGTCAAAGTGTTCGGTGATAAAGGAGGAGCGGAGATTGAACCGGAATTCTCTATTGTTGCTGAAAAATACGATACCATTCTGAATATTGACCCGCAAGTCGACCATAGTGAATTTAATTTTGTTGAAGCCTTTAATAATGAAGTGGACCATTTTATTCAATGCTGCCTTGGTAGGTCAGAGGTCATTGCGCCAATCAGCGATGGAGTCGAAGTTATGAAAATGATTTCTGCCATCTATGAATCTGCTGAACTGGGAAGAGAAGTCAATTTATAAATGGACATCTAATCAAAGCACCAAAGTCAGAGAAAAGAGCAATTAAAAAAGCTTAATAGAAAGAGAGGATTCGAAATGAAAGTCATCCTCCATAATAGAAAGAGATTTAAGAATTCACAAGCAGAATCAATTGTTGAAATCACAAATACAGATGATCTCAATGTGTTTCTTCTGGATACCAGGGGCTTTAACGGAACAGTAGCTGTTGACGGCCATAATGAAGGGGTTCAAAAACTATTAATAGAAGCTGATGAAGTCTATTTGCCTTCAACGATGGTCAAACAGTACGGGGAGTTCCTCAATGAAGAGAAATGCTTCCTCTATTTCGAGATGGAGGTGCATCCCCCTTCTGCAAGATTCATTGAATTATTGAATGCGGAAAATCAAAATCGCCGCGGGGTTTTCCGGATGAAACGGTCAAGTGATTCAGGACTGAATAAAGAAGCAATGCTCAGTGACGTATTTGTTTTCTCCAAATTGTTTGGAGAAGTATCCTCTGTATTTTTGAAAAAATCCGTGCGGGAAAGACATTGTTACCTTATTTCTTGCGTGACCTTTCAAAAGGATGTCATGGCACATTTTGAATATCTGGCATCTGATGCAAGTGAAGATAGTCTTGAAATGGAATGGTCTGGCCAGGGGGCCAACCTGGATTACTCCTCTGATAAAAGCGAGCCGGACTATTTGATTGACGTTGTGAGTCTACAGGAGAAATCTTATTCATTGAAAAGCCAAATAGCCCAGGAGTATTTGTCATTTAGCAGTGAAGAGAGATGGAGCGGGGAGGAAGTGAAATGATAAAAGTAGGCATGATGAGCTTTGCCCATATGCATGCTTTCAGCTATGCAGAATGTATCGAAAAAATCCCCAATGCTGAACTGGCCGCCATTTATGATGATGACCCAGGAAGGGGGGAAGAGGCTGCGAATCGTTTTGACGTGCCATTTGTTGAAGATGCTCAGGCATTTTTGGAGTTGCCTTTGGATGCCGTCATCATTTGCAGCGAAAATGCCAGGCATAAAGAGATGACAATTATGGCAGCCAAAGCCAAAAAACACATTCTTTGTGAGAAGCCCCTTGCTCTGACTGTTGATGAGGCAGAAGAAATGATCGAAGTCTGTAAAGAGGAAGGCGTCCTATTGCAGACAGCATTTCCGGTCAGATTCAGCCAATCCATGCAGAAGCTGAAGCGAATGATCGATCACGGAGAATTAGGCGAGATCATTGCCATGCGTTCCGTGAATCGTGGTCAAAACCCGGGAGGTTGGTTCGTGGACCCGAAATTGGCCGGAGGTGGAGCGGTCTTTGACCATACGGTTCATATGATTGATATCATGCGCTGGTTTTTAGGGAAGGAAATAAAAGAAATATATGCGACCGTCGAACATTACTTTTCAGAGCAGGAAATTGATGACGCGGGGCTCTTGACCATTGAATTTGAAGATGGCACCATTGCGAGCCATGACACGAGCTGGTCGAGGTTTTCAAAATTCCCTGCGTGGGGAGATGCAGCAATCGAAGTGATCGGAACAAAAAAATCAGTAAAAGCGGATGCCTTTGGCGAGAAACTTTTTCATTATAAAAATGAAGCAAAATCACTTCAATATTCATTTTTAGGAAATGACATTGACCAAGGATTGGTGGAAGATTTTCTTCAAAGTGTGTCAAATGGAACGGAGCCGTCCATCACCGGGTTTGATGGATTAAAAGCCGTGGAGGCGGCGCTTGCTGCCTATCAATCTGCCAGAGAATCGAAGCCGGTTTTACTAAGGGAGTTTTCTTAATGAGTGTTGTTAAAATTGAAAAATCCTCTTTTATTACCGTAAGCAAAAAAGTATGGGAAAAGAGCCGTTATTAATGAAGGAAAGAGCCTAGAAGAGGGAGCCCTTTCCTTCTTTTATTAGTAACGGTTTGTACCAGAAGGGATTTAAGGCGATGAACAAACAATATGATGTAGTCATTGTTGGTGGAGGTCCGGCAGGGATAAATGCTGCCATTGCTGCAGGAAGAATGAATGTGACGGTGCTCTTGGTCGAACGCTATGGATTCCTTGGCGGGATGTCGACAGCTGCCATGGTTTATCCTTGGATGACGTTTCATGACTATAAAGGAAGACAGGTCATCAAAGGAATCGCTGAGGAAATTGTAGGACGGCTCCAGGAGCAGGGTGCTTCACCGGGGCATTTGCGGGATACGATTGGATTTGTCCGCACTGTCACTCCTTATAAACAAGAAGAATACAAGCTGCTTGCTTTGGAAATGGCCAAGGAAGCAGGTGTGGATATTCTGCTGCACAGTTTTGTGGATGAAGTGAAGGTGAGCGGGAACAGCATCGAAAGCATTGTTCTATCTACTAAATCAGGGAGAATGACGATTGAAGGAAAGACATTTATTGATTGTACCGGAGACGGGGACCTCTGTCATTTAGCGGGTGCAAAGATGCAAGTCGGACGAGTGGATGACGGCCTCACTCAACCTATGACCATGAAATTCAGAATGAACGGCGTTGACTTGGATGCGGTTAAAAAATATATGATCGATCATCCTGATGAATTTTATTCGAAGTCATTGATTGAGGAAATCAAGTCGGGTGTCCACCCTTTAACAGTTGTCCAAGGCTTTTATCCGCAATGGAAAAAAGCAGGGCTTCCGATCAATCGGGATCATGTCTTGTTTTTTACTGGCCCCGGGGAAGATGAAGTGCTGATTAATTGTTCCAGGGTGCAAGGGTATGATGGGACGAAGGCAGAGGACCTGACGAAAGCAGAGTTTGAAGGAAGAAAGCAAGTGTTTATGCTGGCGGAATTTTTCAAAGAGTATGTTCCCGGATTCGAAAAAGCGGGGATAGCTTCTATTGCTCCTCAAATCGGAGTGAGGGAAACACGGAGGATACTGGGAGAATACGTTCTGACGGCAGAGGACGTGACAAACGGAACAAAATTCGAAGACAGGATCGCCATGAGTGCCTATCCAATCGATATCCATGACCCGAAGAAAGATTACGTAACGTTTGCGGAGGTTGGAGGCGATGGAACATTCGATATCCCGTACCGCTGCCTGCTGCCCAAGGAAATTGAAAACGTACTGGCTGCGGGACGCTGCATTTCAACCACCCATGAAGCATTTGCCACAACGAGGCTGACCCCAAGTGCGATGGCAACGGGACAGGCTGCCGGTACTGCTGCTTCCATCGCAGTAAAAGAGGGAGTCCGGCCAAAGGATATAAATATATCTTCTTTGCAAAAAATCTTAAAGGACAATGATGTAATTTTAGATTAAGAAGACTATTTTCGTAAAGGTTGTTGTTAAAATCTTACTGCCGATTGTAACGTGAAATTATCTGTGTGGCACGTTGCAATATAGAAACCAGGCTCTTTTCTAGCTAAACAAGCTAATTGTTTGCAAAAACTATCCTTTTTTCATTTAAAAAGCAACAAACTTTAAGAAAAGAGTCTTTCGTAAAGATTGTTATTAAAATAAAAATGCAGATTTTAACGTAAAAATAGTTAGTTTGTGTGTTCAAATGTTAATCCAAGCTCTTTTCACTATTTGAGCTATTTTGAGATTGGAATATCGCAGGAGAATTCCTACTTTATTAGCTAAAGCAACAAAGTTTGAGAAAAGAGCCTAGATTAAGAGGGAGGGGTCTTAATGGTAGATGTACTCATTGCCGGCGGCGGGCTTGGCGGCTGTGCCGCTGCACTTGCAGCATGTTCCCAAGGCTGCCGGGTGCTGATGACGGAAGAAACTGATTGGATAGGTGGTCAAGTTACTTCCCAAGCAGTTCCTTTGGATGAACACCCTTGGATTGAGGAAACAGGATGTACACAAACCTATCGATTATACCGCAGGAAAATACGGGACTATTATTTCCGCAGCATGCCGTTATCTTTATCCGTTGACAATCTTGCGAAAACGTTCAATCCAGGAAATGCACTTGTAAGCAATATAGCGCATGATCCAAGGGTTTCTTTGCAAGTTCTATACGAAATGCTTTCACCTTATCTACTGACTGGAAAGCTGGAAATCCTGCTGAACACAGTTGTCAAAAGGGTTAAAAAAAGGGGAAAGAGAATCGAGGCTGCAACCCTTCGAACAGCAGGGGGAGCAGCAGAGATTCATGTTAAGTGTGGATTGTTTTTAGATGCCACAGAAACAGGAGAACTTCTTCCTCTCTCAGAAACAGAGTATGTTACGGGGGCTGAGTCAAAAAAAGAGACGGGTGAACCGCATGCAGGAGAAGAGGCTGATCCCCATAATATACAAGCGTTTACGCATGTGCTGGCAATGGAGTATCGAGAAGGGGAAGATCATACGATAAAAGAACCTGAAATGTATTCATTTTGGAAATCTTTTCATCCTGATATTTGGCCAAATCCGTTGTTGAGTTTCACTGCACCACACCCCATAACACTTGAAAATCGAGAGTACTCCCTGTTCGGTGAAGACGGAAAGTTTTCTCTATGGAACTATCGAAGGATTTTTGACAATAAGCAATTCAATCTGGGAGATGCAGGGGATGTCGCTTTATTGAATTGGCCCCAAAATGATTACTTTTTGGGGAATGTGTATGACGTGGCTAATGATGAGAAAAAAAAGCACTTATTCGGCGCCAAACAGTTAAGCCTATCCTTGTTTTATTGGCTGCAGACCGAAGCGCCGAATCCATCCGGGGGGACCGGTTTTCCTGGTCTCAAGCTTAGAGGAGATGTCATGGGAACACGCGATGGCTTTGCAAAGGCTCCGTATATTAGAGAATCCAGAAGGCTTAAAGCCGAGTATACCATCAGGGAGCAGGATGTTTCTCCGGAATTTAACAGCGGATATGGAAAGGGGTATGAAGATTCAATTGGGGTGGGGTCATACAGCATCGATCTCCATCCAAGCATGTCAGGGAAGACCTATATCGATATACCGGCACTTCCTTTTCAAATCCCGCTTGGTGCATTGATTCCAAGAGAAACGGAAAATCTGCTTCCATGCTGTAAAAACATTGGCACCACGCATATAACCAACGGATGCTACCGGCTGCACCCAGTTGAGTGGAACATCGGAGAAGCCTGCGGCCATCTGGCTGCCTACTGTATTCAGCGTAAAGTGAATCCAAAAACTGTGCGCGAAAACAAAAGCCACTTGCAGAAGTATCAAGAAACACTGCGAACCAGCGGCATTCAGCTCCACTGGTGAAGTCTACTTAAGGTGTCACCACTCGAAACCTGTCGAATATTCTTGGGGGACGGTAGCGACAGGCAATAAAGAACCAATGAAAAAACCGCATTTCTCATTAGGGGAAATGCGGTTCTGTATCTGTTACATAAGGTATGGCAATACGGATACCCCGGCTCCAAGTCCGATGGTAGCGATGCCTATTAATACATATCTGACGGTTCTACGTTTCTTTTTCAATAGATACGCTTCTTCAGGCGTCAAAAATCTTCCCATTTTAACTCCTCCTTGGTTCGATAACTGGCTGACTTAGTCCTGTGACCTTAGCCCCTTTAGTTTTGCGCCGCCATCTTTCAATGGCTTAGCCGTTTCGTCCTTCTAAGGACAATATACCAGATATTTCGACAAGAGTAATAGTTCTATAGTCTTATTTATTTGAATTATGCATAAAAGAATATTTTGCGCCAAAGTAACATGGGGCTGAAGCTGGACCAAGAAAAGCGCAAGCGCCTCGGTCAGCCCCGACCAGCATAAGACGGAGCTCGAAGGAAATCCTGATTTCTATAAAGGTACGGCTTATGACTCGAGGGGCTAGGCGCTGGAGCTGTACGTCACCCGATCCTTCTGGAAATCCCCATCCACTTGCTAAGCACTTCGTAACGGGTCAGTCTGACACTGGATTTCCCGTCCCCTTTTCAGCTAGAATAGTAGAAATCAATCCCGGCTGTCGCCACTGAACACCCTGTCGACAGGGGAACTAAAGAGGTGCTATTCAAAAATGAATGTTTTAATTGCGTGCGATACATTTAAAGGTTCTTTATCATCATATGAAGTTGGAAAAGCGGCTGAGACCGCCATAAAAAAAGTGATTCCAGAAGCGAAGACCGTCATTTCACCTATGGCAGACGGAGGAGAAGGGACAATCGAAGCCCTCCTTCAAAGCACAAATGGCCATGAAGTGGAAGTAGACGTCCATGACCCGCTGATGCGGCCAATCAAAGTGAAATATGCCGTCATCCATCAAGACGACCGTGATGTCGCCTATATCGAATGTGCAAGGAGCAGCGGCTTGTCCCTGCTTCCTAAACAGCTGCAAAATCCATTCAACACTAATACATATGGACTCGGCGAACAAATCAAAGATGCCATCAAGCGCGGTTATCGGGATATTGTCGTTTCCCTGGGCGGGAGTGCAACAAACGACGGGGGCCTTGGAATGATGCAAGCGCTTGGCTGGCATCTATACGATGTATCCGGCACTTTGATGGGGATGCGGGGCAACCCGATAATGCAAGCCGTCCGTCTTTCTGATGAAGACGTCATCCCTGAACTGAAGGACTGCCTAATCACCGCTGCTAGCGATGTCACCTGTCCTTTTTATGGGGAGAGGGGAGCAGCCTATGTATTCGCCAAGCAAAAAGGGGCATCCGATGTAGAAATCGGGGAACTCGACCTGGCGATGAGAAAACTAGCGAATCTATTTGAAAAGACCTACGGAAAGGATGTCCAGAACATCCCTGGTTCAGGGGCAGCCGGGGGGCTTGGCGGCGCTATCTCCGCACCATTAAACGGTACAATAAAATTCGGCGTCGACCAAGTCATCGAACTCACCAGTCTGGAAAGCAAGATTAAAGAAGCAGATCTCATCATTACGGGTGAAGGAAGCATAGATTATCAATCCTTGATGGGTAAAGTGCCCCTTGGTGTCGGAAAGATTGCCAAAAAACACAATAAAAAAGTGATTGCCATTGCCGGCAGGATTGATTCTGAATTGACCCTGCACAATCATTTTCTCGACGGCATCTTCTCCATTCAAACCGAATGCCGAACTATTGAGGAAGCGCTTGACCCGGCAATTACGAAGCAGCAGGTGGAAACAACCGTAGAGCAGCTTATTAGATTATTAAGATGAAAAATCATATTGTTGGACAAATAACCGAAAAGACCTAGTAAACTTTTACCATCTCTAGTAAAATAGTTAAGGAATAATGTTACTGGAGTGGATAAAATTGTTAAAATTCCGTCATGCTTTATCGGGTGCAATCCTGTTTTTGGCTGTTTTTGCAGCGAATAAAGCATATGCAGTTGAAGGGACGTATTCTTTTGAAGTCGAAAAAGAAACCCCTGTTGTAATGAATGTCGCTGGTGAAAAAATATCTGCGGGAGTTTTGCTTCCGAACGTAGAATATTCTGCTGCCAAGGATGGGGAAAAGCTCCTCGTGCCTTTTTCTAACCTGGTAGAGGGTCTGCCGTTGAATGAGTCCGTAAATGTTCTAGAAACGACTGAGCCCAGCCAATCGAGTTTGAATCCGGATATGGTTATTACAAGTCGGCAGATTGTCGTCTTTGACAATGTGCAAGCTGAACATGCTATCGGCATTCTTAACCGCAATATTCGGTATGCTGCATCTGAAAGCAGCGACCCTAAATGGCTTAAAATCAATTTTGCTGGACGGGAAGGATATATTTTAAAGAGTTTCACAGAAAAAGATGAAGGTATCCCTGTTTTGATGTATCATCATATTTTAAAAGATTCTGAGAATGTCAATTTTCACGATAATATGACTGTTTCTTATGATGAGTTCCAAAAGCAGATGGACTACTTGCAGGCTAAAGGATTTAGAACAATTGATTTGCCTACGTTAGAGCAATATTTGAAGTATAATCAAAATCTGCCGGGCAAAGTGGTGGTTTTGACTTTTGATGATGGTCTAGTCTCCACCATCCATTATGCCTATCCTATATTGCAGGAAAAGCACTTTATAGCAACAGATTTTGTCATTGGATGCAGGCTTTATCAGCATAGTCTTCCATTCAATCCAGAATCCCTGCAGTACATGGGATTTAATGATATCGTGCAATATAAAGATGTGTTTTCCTATGAATCTCATACATATGCCATGCATTTAAGGGATAAAGATACATTTACACCTTATATGCAAATGTATTCGGAAGAAGAAGTCGAAGGTGACCTGCTTCACTGGAATGAATTCACAGGGTTAAAATCTACTTATCTTGCCTATCCATGGGGTCAGTTTAATAAAACAGCAGAGACTGCTGCAGCGAAAGCGGGGATCCATATGGCGTTCACAACTGAAACAGGGAATGTGAAAATAGGAGATCCGATGCTGATGCTAAAAAGGCAGGGAGTTTCCCGCTATCACAATATGGATGTGTTTACTGAAAAAGTAGAAAATAACTAAAAAAAACGGCTAATTATGAAAGCATAATTAGCCGTTTTTTTTATTTAAAGATAAGAAAGTATAAAAATTTGGAGTGGTATTTTGTCCAGCTCCAGCGCCTAGCTCCTCGAGTCATAAGCCGTACCTCTACGGAAATCAGGATTTCCTTCGAGTTCCGTCTTATGCTGTTCGGGGCTACCAAGGCGCTTCCGCTTTTCTATTTGCTCATCAATGATAATAAATAAATTAAAATGACAGATATGATGGCAGTACCTAAGATATGAAAAAAGAAATCAATCAAATTTTCCTTAAATTCCCCTGTGTTATTTCTTCTTTTCTTCTGGTAGGTGCGAAGTTCCCGATTACGCGTCGCTCTTCCTTCCATAAAAAACCTCCAGTGGATAATATTATCTATATTATAGAATAAAAATTCAGATAATAGCTATTAAAAACCGAAAAAAGTCGACAATTCTGCTTTTTCATCATAAAAAAGAACAGTCCCTCTTAAAGGAACCGTCCTTTTAGCTAAATAACGTATGGAATAATTGCACCAAGAAGTAAAAGGATAATAAAAAGTGGCACGAAGATCCAATTGCTTGAAATCTCCTTTTTTCCCTGAAGCACCAGGGTATCTGCCGATTTCTTCATTGCACTTCCTCCGTTTCGGTAACTGGCGAGCATAGCCCTTTCAGCGTTAGCCCCTATAGTTTTGCGTCATTGCCTTTCAGCAACTTTGCCATTTTTCGACATCGAACTACAGGGACTATAATAATAAAAACAGAGAGTGAACGAAAGGGTAAATATACCTATATTTTACTGAATTATGTACAAAATTTAGTTAGTTTGGTCTTTGTGGTTTGGATGACTTCTGGCATAGGCGGATTTGTTATCTCCAGAGTAATAAAAAAAGACCCCTGCAAAAGGGGCCATCCACTGACATATTCTAATCCCTGCTGTTCAAAATCCCAAAAATGCGAAGGATGCTTAGCAGCAGATTGATGAAATCAAGATACAGGTTCAATGCCATCAATGGCACATCTTCGGGGCTGATACTGTAATGCTTCATACGGTTGAAATCAAATAATACATATCCGCTAAAAACGAGCACTCCAATAAAGGAATAAACCAGCATCGCAGTTGAACTCAATGGCCAGAAGATATTAAACAAACCGAGCACGACCAGCGCAAGCAATGCTGCGAATAAGAATCCTCCAAGAAACGAAAGGTCGCGTTTTGTCTTAGAAGCATAGATAGCCAATCCGCCAAATACGACCACTGTTGTACCGACTGCCTGCAAGACCAGGTTAGCGCCCATTGTCGCCAAGTAGTATGCGATGATCGGATATGTCGTCACACCTGAAATGAATGTGAATACATAAAGGAATGTGTAGGAGATTGCCTTCTTGCGTCTTAGGAAGAACGCGACAAGAAGCATTCCGACTTCCACAATAGCCAGCGGCATGAACAATGCAGGCGGTACGAATACGCCGGCGCAGAGCCCGAGTGTGGCAAACGCCAAGGAAATGGCAAAAGCTCTTAAAACGGATGGTAAAACCGATTTTGAATGAACAAACTCAGTATTTGAATACATAATTATCACCTCAATAATAATACGGGCTATCGCCCGAAAAGATTCAGCAAATACAGTAATTTTTATCTATCATATCATCATTATAGACATAATCAAGAACCACAGTCTGAAAAAAGAAAAAAACTGCTCCATAATGATATGGGCAGTTTATTAGAAGAAGAGCTGTTTAAGCATATAAATCATTGATTTGATAAAAGGATTTCTCTTTTTTTCTGGAACTCTTATCAACTGGAGCAAAAAACTTTTTAATGAATCATTACTTTCCACATACTTCATGATCTCAGCCGTTTCAGCGTCCTGATAGTTTTCACGAAGCACCATCGGATCCATGGCCCGTTCTTCCTCTCCAGTTAGGAGATAGGCGAAATGGTTGTTTGGAATATAAAGGCCCTCTTTGATATGTATAAGCATTTCATAGGTGAGTCCCCTTTCGCCCGTTTCATATCTTGAGTAGCTTGTCTGGGTCAAATTTAAACGTGCAGCAGCTTCGATTTGGCTGATTTGTAAAACGCGTTCCCTATATTCTCTTAACCTGATATGAAATGACATGGCATCACCGTTTTTCTTCCACGATATCTCTTTTTAAATAAGAAAAAAGGGATTATGCCATAACGGTATAATAAAAAACATTCCGAATAGGATTAGGAAAAAATACCTAATTTTCACTTACATTTTTCTGAAAAGTTTGGTATTATTTACCTGTAAAATCAGAAAAATCTGAGAAATCAACGTCTAGGAGGGAATAATGGCTCATTATGAATTTGCAATTACTCAAATATCGGGAAAAGAATCAACGAAAGAAAATACAAATTGGAAATTGATTTTTAAAGAGAATCATAGCGGCCAAAATATCAGAGTACTTTCTTTTCGGGATATCTCGAATGTTCTTCAAAATTCGTCCGTTCGTTCCTTAAATAAAATTCCCCAGGAGGACCCAGGCGCCTCTTACCTGCAAATCCCGCTCCACAATGAACTTCAGATGGTATTTTATATCAAACACAAGGACCTTTGGACAAAAGTAAAAGCCACATTTTCCCTAGAAAAATCCAAACTGCGGATTGAACCTGTTTCCAATGTGCTTTTTTTGAACAAAGCGATTGTCGATCAGCTCCTTAATTGTTTTGCGCTGGAACGTGGTAATACCATCACTTTTTGGTATGAGCCGAAAAAGGGAGGAAGTGCATCAAGGGTTAAGCCAATATCGGTAATCGACTAATAGAATAAAATGAATTCCATATGAATATTGTGATATGGAATTTACTTCCATTACGAAAGAGGAAATTGCATGAAAACAATTGAAGTTTCAGTAGTCATTCCAACCTTCAACCGCCCAATCCAGCTATGCGAGTTGCTCGAAAGCTTGCATAGGCAAACATTTCAATCTTTTGAAGTGATCATTGTCAATGACAATGGAGCATCGGTAGATTTTGTGAATGGCCTCTATCCTGAATTGGAGATTACGGTTATTAACCCTCCCGGGAAACTCCAACATGTCCGTGCTCGCATTGCAGGAGTCCATGCTGCAAAAGGAACCTATATTATGCTGTGTGACGATGATGATTTGCTTTTGCCAGGGCATATGGAACGGATGATGCAAGAGATACAATCGGCTGACCTAGTATATTCCGACGTGGAAATTTTTCATTATTTATTACATAAGGACCGACGGGAAGCAACCGGAAAGCACCTGTTTGCGTACAGCAATGAAATTAAAGATATGCAGAAATTTTCCACATATGTTCCGTCAGGGAGCCTCTATCGAAAATCGCTTCATGAAGAAATCGGATATTTCGATCCTGATATGCACAACTATTGGGACTGGGATTTTTATCTTAGGACGTCCCGTCAGCATAAGATCAAGCGGGTCCCGGAAGCGAGTGTGCTATATGCGTTTGGGAACAATGACAACAACTCGAGTAATTTGGAATCGATGAGACTGTACTTAGATCGATTATGCATCAAGCATCAGCTTGGCTATCTTCCAACGAATAATTTTTGGCTGCTGCTGGATGATCCTGCTACGGTAAATCGGAAGTCGGATTCCAATAGAACGTGGAATGGAATCATTGAACCTTCCAGATTGGCTATTAATGGAGATATATTCTCTGTAATCAATTGAAAATTATTCCATAAACTACCATCCTCCATTAGGTGGTTAATATGATTTACTAATATAGTAAAGAAATATTAACCAAACAATTTTACGGAGGGCTGTCATGAAAAAATTTATAGTTTTCGTGTCATTTGTGGTTCTTTTTTCGATTGTTGGCCCGCTTCATGGTCAAGCATTGACTGACATAGAGAATCACTGGGCGAAAAACGAGATTCAGAGTTTAGAAGAACAAGGAATTATCAATGGATATAACGACGGAACATTCAGAGCCTATACGAATGTGACAAGAGGTCAATTCGCTGCTTTTCTCGTAAGGGCTCTCAATTTGCCGGAAGGAACATCTTCATTTGTGGATGTGACAAAAGGGAACACATTATATAAGGAAATTACTGCTGCAAAGAAGGCAGGAATTCTAAAAGGTACGCAAGATGGGAAAGCTCTTGCAGGGGAGGAAGTTACCCGTGCTGATGTAGCAGTCATGGTCGACCGTGCACTTCAATACAAAGGAAGCTATACGAAGGAATCTGCTCTTTCCTTCAAAGATGCCGGCTCCATTCCAAAATATGCTTTTGAGGCTTTTAAACATACAGTCTATTACGGAATCGTGAAGGGGACTGATGAAAATAAGCTGGAGCATTCTAAAATTGCCAATCGTGGAGAATCTGCCGTATTTATTTATCGCCTCCTTGATATTGTAGGGGCATCTGATCCGGTTCCTCCGAATGATAATGGCGTACCTGGTGAATCGGTTAATATTTCATCATCAGAAGTGGGTGTTCAGCTTGGGGATGGAAATACTGTCCGCTTGAAAATGAATAATTCTGGTGTTCCACTTAAATACATCAATAAGAGGATCATCACCCATATCAGATCAAAGGATTACCAGTACAACTACTATATGGGGAACTCATCAAACCCGTTAGGAAAGGTGAAATTGACCTTTCGACGCATCGACAATGGCGATACATTTGTCTTTGCGCGATTCGATCATTTTGGAAACAATGACTACACTGCTTCCATCATCATGCCATTTGAAAATATGAACAGTTATTCGGTTCAAAAGTATTCTGATTATGGCGACGTTGTCCATACGCACGATGATACAGTTGGCGATGATCCAACGACAACGCCGATCGGACTCGTCAACCTAACCAATAGCAGCAATCAAATTCAACAACTGATGTTGAGCAAAAATTACACATCTTTCGTAAGAGAAAAACAATATGCGAATGGCCAAAAATCGACTCTTCGTGAACTGGCTGGCGAGTGGGAAAGCTATCATATCAGTCAGGATGAAACAAGCCATTCAATAGAAGTCAAATTGAATATGAAAGTGAAAAGCAAAGCGGTTTCTGAAAGCTGGGCACTCTTGTCCAATCAGAAATTATTCCAAAAGCAGGAGTACATTGATTATTGGTTCAAGCGCAGCATAGATGAATATTTGTCCATCAATAAATGGCTCACTGCAGATGGTACGTATTCTAAACTACCGTGGTCTATTGAACCGGGTTATAAACTGGGATATGGCCGAAACCTGGGACACATGCAAGGCGGCATTTATCTTAAAGCGTACAAAGGATCGGGGGAACCATATTTCTACGATCTAGTAATGGATTCCATCGCGGACCTTGACGTTTTTTCAAATGGAGCTCTTACAGCGGGGCAAGTGCCTATTTTCAAAACAGAATATACGAGCACATGGCTGAAAAACGCTTACGGCACCACTGCACCATATATCGATACGCGACATAACGAAAACACAGCTCTATTTTTGAAAGATTCAGGAGACATATTCAACATCCCTCAGCTCAAAGAGGCGAACCTAAAATATGCCGGCTTCCTGATCAAGCAAGAGGAAATCGGAAATATTATCCCAGTGACCAAAACGACCCATTTAATTGCTGACTACTATGCACCGGGCGGCAAAACAACGCACGTTTCACTTAACCATTCACTTGGAGAAATGCGCTTCCTGCTGGAAACATATCTGCAGACAGGCGACGATTCCTATTACAAAACCGCTCGCCAAATAAAAGGAGCCATCGAATATCTCTATCCGAGATGGGTAAGGGATAACGGCGACCTTTGGTATCAGGTCAACGGCCAAATGCAGTTCACCGGCGGAGACTATGATACACTCACACTAGTAGACTTATTATTGAGCCAGCAGCTATTCGAAGACATGAAGATTCCAAGAAGCTCAATCTTCGATCAAATGATCACAACCAAAACGAAATACCTCGTGGGCATCAAATACCCATTGAAGGGTAACATCGTACAAATGCTTCGCGACCAAGGCTTCGGAGACTTAGTCAAGGACTACGGAAATGTCTCTACAGCTGAATCTCTAGAAAAGGATACTTTGGATTTACTGGCAGAATAACAAACATATGCAAAGGCATCATCCTCGTGAAGGAAGAGGGTGGTGTCTTTTTTTGTCGTTTAGCAGAATAAGTAGGGGCGGAAATCGCACAATGGCAGAGGGCAGACAAGAGTTGGAGGGAAGTAAGTAAGGTTTATCCGATGGAAGTGGCTGAATGGACAAATATTTGGTGGAGAGAGCAGAGATTGTCCGGTTGCGTGGGCCGAAGAGGCAAAATGATGCGGAAAGTGCTTCGAAATGTTCACTTAGAGGTGCTGGGATGCAAAAATGACCGGTAAGAGCGGGGCGATGGTGCCTATTGATAGGGAAATCAAGGTGAATTTGCTATCTTCTAGAGGCTTATGCGCCGGAATGGGTGGTCTATGCGCCATCTCCCATGCTCTATGAGCGAAAATCTGATCGCTATGCGCGAGCGCAAGGGTTCTATGCGCCACAAGCTCCTGTTTATGCGCCAGTGGCCATTTCGCCACCACAGGAGGTGAATAAACTTCATGGGATGTGGAAATGCACGGTAAGAGCGGGGCGATGGTACATATTGATAAGCAAATCAAGGTGTTTTTGCATTCTTCTCAAGGTTTATGCGCCGAAATAGGTGGTCTATGCGCCAACTCCCATGCTCTATGCGCGAAAATGTGGCTGCTATGCGCGAATCAAAGGGTCCTATGCGCCGCTAGCCCCTGCTTATGCGCGATTGGGCATTTCTGCACTAATTGAAGTGTATTAAGCGACATCATCAGACAAAAGCCGGGTCGTGACAGGCACCGGCGTGTCGTCATACACCAAGAACAAGCTATTATCCACAGGGACTTCGACGCAATTTTACAAAATATGAAAATATTAAAAGGGATTTACATAGTTGATATAGAAGATTAACAATTGTGCATTAAAATGGAAACGATTACAAATTCGAGGAGGAAGATCATGTTCGGAAAATCCAGTAAGAAATTAGCAAGTCTAGGTCTCGTTTCAGCATTGAGCCTTGGGGCGTTCGCTGCTCCATTCAGCACACAGTACGTGCATGCAGAAACAGCTAACATCAAAATTCAACTGCTAGGAATCAATGACCTCCATGGGAAAATCAATAATACATACGAGGAAGACATCGATGGGGACGGGGAAAAAGAAACAATTGGTTCAGTCGATTACTTGGCTGCACATCTTAAAAAGCGAAAGGCAGAAAACCCGAACACTGTCCTGGTAAACGCAGGGGATAACATAGGAGCAAGTCCATTGATCTCTGCAGCCCTTCATGATGAGCCAACTATCAACATTCTAGAAGCAATGGGACTTGGCGTCGGTACACTAGGAAACCATGAATTTGACGAAGGTATCGATGAATTGAAGCGTATCGTCAATGGCGGTGAACGTGCGGATGGAAATGGGACAAAAGGATACGATGGTGCTGACTTCCCGGTAATTGCCGCGAATGCCTATGACACATCAACGAATCAGCTCATATTTGATCCATATTACATTAAGGAAATCGCCGGAACAAAAATCGGGTTTATCGGCGTTGTAACGCAGGAAACTCCGGATATCATCATCAAATCCGGCAATGAAAACCTGAAGATTACAGATGAAGCTGAAGCAATCAACAAGTATGCGAAAGAATTGGAAGCAAAAGGCGTCAACGCCATCGTTGTCCTTGCCCACAATCCTACGAATGAAGAGGGCGACAGCTTAGCATTTGATGCAGCTAAAATCGCTGAAAAAGTGGACGATAATGTAGATGTCATTTTTGCCGGCCATAATCATAAAAGAATCAACCGTACAGTTGACGGGAAATTGATTGTTGAAGCTTATGAATATGGAAAAGCATTCACAGATGTAGATATTGAAATCGATCCGACAACGAATGATATCGTTAAAAAGACAGGGGAAATCGTTTATAACGATCATGAAAGCGTAACGCCAGATCCTGATATCAAAGCGATGATCGCTGAATATCAAGCAAAATCTGATGAAATCGGTAATGTGGTTGTCGGTGAAACAAAAGATGCGCTCCCTGGCGGCTATGCTGAAAGAGGTCCTGTTGGGGATAATCCACTCGGCAACTTGATTGCAGACGGAATGAAAGCATCTATGAATGCTGACATCGCGATGATGAACGGCGGAGGTATCCGTGAAGATCTAAATAAAGGACCTGTAACATATGCGGAATTATTCAACATCCAGCCTTTCGGAAATTACCTTGTCAAAATCAGCCTGTCTGGTAAAGAAGTTAAAGAACTATTAAACAATCAAATTTCAGAACAGTATGGGCCAGACTTCTCTGTTGCAGGCATCTCATATAAGTGGGACCGTTCAACACAGAACGTTACAGATGTTCTTCTTCCTGATGGACAGCCGATAGACGAATCAAAAGAATACAGTGTTGTTTTGAACAACTTTATGTTTGGTGATCCAAACAATAAGATTGCAGATTACTTCCAAGGTGAGCCGGAAGTTGGCAAGGTAGACTTGGATGCTACTCAGGATTTCATTAAATCCTTCAAGGATCCTATCGAATATAAAGCGGAAAGCAGAATTCAAGAAGTTTCTAGTGTCTTCAAAGATGTTCCAAAAGATAAATGGTCAAACCCATTTGTAACAGATTTATTCTATAGCGGTGTATCCAAAGGAACGTCCGCAGGCGTATTCTCCCCTGACCGCGAAATGACAAGAGCGCAGTTTGCTTCTATGGTATCCCGTACATTGAAGCTGAAAGCAAGCAAACCAGCTCCATTCAGTGACTTGAATGATGTGTCAAAAGCAGTTCAAGATGAGATTTCAGCAGCATATGAAGCGGGTATCACAAAAGGAACATCTGCTTCACGCTTCAGCCCTAATGAAAGCATTACGCGTGCAGAAATGGTGACTATGCTCATCCGTGCTTATGATGACAAGTATGGAAAAACTCCTGCTGTCATGAGCAACGACCACTTCACTGATTTAACCGATCTTCCGGAAGAGCAGGCAAGTGCTGTCAATTTGGCATATGAGCTGGGAATCATTGATGGTGTAAGCGAAAAGACATTCGAACCGAAAGACGATTCAACTAGATCTGAAGCGGCAAAAGTATTCTCTTTGTTCCTTCACCAAAAATAAATTATGAAAAAATCCCCCTTCATTTAAGTGTAGGGGGATTTTACTTTATAAAGGGGGAATTCATGTACAATGCTGCTGTTTATATATAGTCAAGATAAAACAGGAGTAAAAAGTGTCCAATTGCAACCGCTCGAGGAATTGCCGAGTGAAAACAGTGACAAAAGCGATTTAAATGCGCCCGTTTAAGGAATTACCAAGAAAAATTGGGAGCAAAAGGGGCTGAAGTGGACCATTTTAAAAAATCATAGACAAAATGGTCATAATGCCGAGAAGGCCGCCATCTATTCTAAATAAAAAACTGTAGTCAAACCGAGCAATATGGTCTTGTCCCTGTCAAGTAGACAACATAAAAAAACTAAGCAACAAGCGCGTGTCGATATTCAATCGGCGCGCGTTTTTTAAGTTTCTTTTGTCTTCGTTTGTAGTTGTAGTGATAGATGTAATCTTCCAGAGCTTGTTCTAGTTCTTCTCTAGACGTACACTTGTTTACATATAATTTCTCTGTTTTGAGGTGGGAGAAAAACGATTCTACACAGGCATTATCTAAACAGTTTCCCTTACGAGAATGGCTGCCCTTAATCCCAAATGCATCTAATCGGTTGTTATACAGCTTTGACGTATACTGGAAGCCTTGGTCTGAATGTAAAACAGCTCCATTTACGTCTCTTTTCTTTGTCCATTTATCTACTGTTTTTAAGACAAGTTCTAGATTGTTTCTCTTGGATAACTCCCAACTTACTATCTCATTATTGAAAAGATCCTGGATAACAGATAAATAATAAAATTCTTCACCGACAGATATAAAAGTAATATCTGTGACCATCTTCTGTTGGGGTCCAATAGCCTTGAAGTTCCTCTTCAATCGGTTAGGAAAGATGATTGAAGGACTCTGACCATGACGTTTTCTCTTTTTCCGAATGATTGATTGTATCCCCATTTCGGTCATTAGCCTATAGACTTTCTTATGGTTGATGAGATACCCTATTTCATTTAATTCATCCGTTATACGCTCTCGTCCAAATTCGGGATTGATAAAATGAATGCCCATAATGTGTTCCCGGATGTCTTGTTCCTTCTCAGCCTTTTCTACCCGGGAGATCTTGGTATTCCTCCATTTGTAATAACTCGCTGGCAAGATGTAAGCAATCTCTAACAGCCAAGAGACTGGATAACGGCACCTCATTTCTTCAATTAATTCATATTTCATTCTTCTGGGAATGTCATGTCCTCCTTTACCAGATTTGGATACTGCTTTTTTAAATATTCAACCTGCGCTTTTAAATAATCTCGTTCCTCTTCAACCGACTTAAATTTAGTTCTAGGTCTACCTTTTAGAGGATTTGACACACCCTTTCTTTCATCAAAAGGAACCCCTTGTTTCCATTTCCTGACCCATACTTTAAGCTGACTACAATTACGGATCCCCAACTCTTCGGCCAATACTTTATAGCTCTTTGAACCATTCACATATTTCATAACAGCCTTAAGTTTGAACTCATCTGAATAGTTATTAAACGTTTGTCCCTTCTTCGCCATAGAAAAATCCCCTCCAAGTAGCACTCTTTCCTTCATGGTAACATGTAGGTTTTTTTGAATGTCTACTTAAAGGGGACTATATCAAATACTCGAGTTAGCCTACAGTTTTTTATTTCTTAATATTTTATAGATGTTCCATTGCTTTTTTCATTAATGCACTTCTGCGGAAAGATTTTTCATTTTCATATTGTTCCTTGAATTCCTTCGCATGGGAGGTGCTGTATCCATGTTTTTTTAAGTCATTTTTAAGCGCCCCATATACTACATTGAAAACCTCATCAGTTTTAGCCTCAAGATCGGCTGCCGCCCCATTGTACTTAGAATAAAAATATCCAAAAGAAATAGATTCACCGTTTTCTTTTTTCGTTTGATATTCAGAAAATGCAAGTGTCAGCATAGATTTCACTTTATCATTGGCCTGAGCTTCTAAATTACTGAACACAGGTCGATATTTATCTTTGATTGAAGCTACTGTGACCGTATTAGAATCTTGGGAGTCAATATTGCTTCCATTAGTTTTGTCATCATTTTTAGATGTTGATGTTGATGTTGAGGTGTTTGTGCTTGTCTTGCCATTTGTAGAAGCAGTTGTGGATGATGTTTTTTGGACGGTGGTGCTGCCGATGTTATTTTTATCACCACTCTTGCCGGAAACTGTTGTGCCTGTTGATCCGTCAGTTGAATTGTCCTTTGTATCGTTAGTTCCGCTTGCAGTCTTATCGGAACTATCAGACCCTGAACCTGTGGCATCAGTACTGGAATCAGAGTCATCAGGCAAATCGATTTTGTAGTCGGAGTTTGTGATTTTTTCTACTTTTTCATCCGCCACATCATATTTTTTAACTTTCAAAAAGTAATAGACAGTTCCTCCACCCGCCAGAACTAATAGCAGGACCACGATCGAAGCAATTTTTAAGAATTTTTTCATTTGATAGAGAATCTCCCTTCAGATTCATTGAGGTATAATTTATAGAAATTCTATCATAAAATACCAAAAAGGGAACTGTTATATAATGCAAAATTCTTACCTATTTCACAAAAATATGAAGTATTTCCTATATTTAATTGATTGATAGCTTCCTATTAGGTATAATAGCCACATATATAATTGCTATATTATGTAAATAAAATCAGTTTATTCGGCTAGAAATAATTACATAGAGGAGAAGTGAAAATGAAAAAATACCCTTTTAGCAAGAAAACGATGAAGGCAATGCTTGCGGCTACACTAGTATTTTCGCCTGTTGTGGCTAGTGGAGTTGCTTATCAACCAACTGTGGCGAGTGCAGCAGAATATAGTTCAGTTGATAGCTTAACTACTGCGTTAAATACGTCGTATGATAAATTAAGTGATTCGGAAAAAGCTGAGTTGATTTCTGCAAGAAGTCAAATTGAAGCACTTAAAGGTTCAACTGATTGGGATGGGTATATTGATTCCATATTAGTTAATCCAGATGGAGCAAATTATGCTGTAAAAAAACAATTAGTATCTGATTTGCTGGATGTAATGTTAGCAGTTACTACTGTACAAGGTCTCAACGATGCGATTGATCAATTTAGTACAAATAACAGTTCTACAATTGATGATGCACTTGGACAAGATATTACTGTTCAGGAACTTCTAAATTATATCGGCGACGTTGAAATTAATTTTGTAAATACAATCAAAGATAGTGGTAAAACTGTTGACCAATTTACAGAAAGTGATTTGTTTAACGCATTTACGTATGCGTTAGTACACACTACTTCAGGGCATGAGGATTTAGTAGTAGCACTTACTGGTACAATTAATTTCTCAAATACTACTGACGTAATGTCAGAAATTGTAAATGGGCTAACGAATAAGCATGCTGCTCTTGCATCTTTCTATAAAGTTGTTCAAAGTATTGTACCAGCAACTAACCCAGGAGGCGGTGGCGGCGGCGTCATCATTCCTAATCCTGAACCAACAACACCTCCAGGACAAGTAGACCTCCCAACAGGTACTACTACTACTGAAAAGGAAACCGGCTCTAACGGCCAAGTCTCTGTTGTGGTTTCAATTCCTGCATTAAAAGTCAGCGAGATCGTTAATTTGATCACGAAAGATAAGGCGGTCATCCCTATCAAAGTGGAAAATGCAGGACCGGGTGAAGCCGTAAAAGCCAAGCTGCCTGCAACGTTATTCTCCGAAGCGGCCAAAAAGAACAGCAATGCTGCTGTCTTGGTATCCGGAAATGGTGCACAGTATGTTCTTCCGGTAAGTCAAGTCAACACTGGAAACATTGCTTCTCAATTAGGGGTTTCTGCTGATAAAGTAGATGTTTCTGTTACCATTAATCCAGTGAATCCTGCATACGTAAAAGGTGCGGTGGATAAGAATAATTTAAAAGTTATTTCTAATATTGTTGATTTCTCTATTGTTGCGACTTCAGGTGATAAATCTACAACAATCGATAGATTTTCAGACTACGTGTCCCGTACAATTGATTTGAGTTCTGATATTGTTCCAAACCACACTGTCGGAGTGGTTGTGAATGCAGATGGTACAGTTGCTCCTGTTCCAACAGTCTTCACTGAGGTAGACGGCAAGAAAGTAGCCGTTCTGAAAAGAAACACAAACTCTGTCTACACAATCGTTGAAAACGATAAAACCTTCACAGATGTAAACAACGGTAAGAACTGGGCAGAAGATAACATTGAAAAATTAGCTTCTAAATACATCATCAATGGAAAAACGACGACTACATTTGCTCCAAATGAGTATATGACTCGTGGAGAATTTGCTGCATTGATTTCAAGAAGCTTAAGTCTTACTCCATCAAATGAAGCTGCTGTTAAATTCAGTGATGTTTCATCAACTCAAGCAATCAATAAACATGGAGAAATCGCTGCTGCAGTAGAAGCTGGCATTATTAAAGGTAAGAAAGATGGCAAGTTCCATCCATCTGAAAAGATCACTCGTGCTGAAGCGGCTATCATGATTGACCGCGCAATCAATTTTGTCCACCCGGCGGATGAGTCAGTGGATTCCAGCAAAAAAGTGAGCAGCTTTAAAGATTACAAAAAAATTGGTGCTACTTCTCGCGAAAGTGTAGAACACGTCCTGCAAGCAGGAATCATGTCCGGCTACTCAAATGGGAATTTTGCTCCATCTGATCTAACGAAACGTGATCAAATGGCTAAGATTTTGGATACACTTCTACAACATATCAAATTCATAAACTAATAAATTCAATAAAAGGACTGTGCGCCAGGGCAGAAAAAACTACCTTGGCGGCACAGTCTTTTTTAATTTGCGAAATATGTAATTTTTTCCACAAAGACATTCGACATAAGAAAGAGAATCGCATTAAATATACTAATATACTATTAAAATTCCTTTCGTTCCCTCGATTCCAAATAATCAACAAAAACATATAACTTAAAAATTATTTTTGAATAATGTTTAAGGGGATGGGAAAAAAGCTAATAAATTGTAAATAGACTATAAGTTTGATAGAATGGAAAATTTTTTTGTGGTAGAATGTAGAAAATTGGCGAAAGGGGAGAAAGCGGTGAAACGGCTTTTTCTACTGTCAGTTTTTGCTGTTGCAGGTTTTTGCGCTGCTGCCGCTCCAGCAGGGGCGCAGACGTTTGTGGATGTTGGCGACAGCCACCGGGCTAAAATGGAAATTAATTATTTAGCAACGGGGCAGATTGTCAACGGAAGCCTGGATGGACATTTCTATCCAGATAAACAAGTGACAAGAGCAGAAGCAGCAGCAATGATTGGCAGGACATTACAATTCAATGGTAAACAAGTCTCCACGGATTTTAGCGATGTAGGAATACAGAACTTTGCCTCAGGATATATCCAGGAAGCTGCCAGACACAGCATCATTACCGGATATAAGGATGGTTCTTTTAAACCGGACCAGCCAGTGGCAAGGGGAGAAATGGCCATTATGATCAGCCGGGCATTCGGTTATGGCGCTTCTACTATCAATAGTGCTGCTAAAGCATTAATGGATAAAGGGATTGCGCAAGGAGTGGCCGACGGAACGTTTGGAACCACTAATTCAATCAAACGCTCTGATTTCTCAGTGTTTTTGGCAAGAAGCATCAATTCCGAATTAAGGCTGAATGGAAGTATGCCTGAATTCACTCAGACGGATACAGTCAATGCAGATTCCCTCAACATGCGGTCTGGTCCATCCACTTTGTACGATGTAAAGAGCGCTATACCTTTTAAGGGAGAAGTCAAAATCGGCTATAAAGTTGGAAAGTGGGCTTTCATTCAATATGATGGAAAAACAGGCTTTGTACATACGGACTTTCTTGCGAGTTCTGTAGGGGGAAGCAGCTCTCAGATAGCTGGGAAAACCATCGTTATCGATCCGGGGCACGGAGGAACAGATCCAGGAGCATCAGGCTATGGACTGCTGGAAAAAACCGTGACCCAAGATACTGCGCTGCGGGTACAAAATTATTTTAAACAAACTCCGTTTAATATCCTTTTGACACAAGAAAAGGATCCTGTTGGATATAAGACAGAACTAAGCGATAGGGTTGCATTTGCAAGGAATCATAATGCGGATATCTTTGTCAGCATCCACTGCAACTCATTCAATGGAACAGCTGACGGTACAGAAACATATTACTATGCAGCGTATCAAAACCCGCATGTAGATGAAAGCAAGGCGCTGGCTACTTATGTTCAGAAACGTATGCTTGACGCATTGGACCTTAAAGATAGAGGCATCGACAACGGAGATTTCCATGTTATCCGTGAAAATACAATGCCTGCTATTTTGACTGAACTTGCCTTTATCGATAATAAATCCGATAATGCGAAACTTGCATCCAGCTACTGGAGACAAGAAGCAGCTAAAGCAATCTATTTAGGTATTCTGGATTACTACTATAATTACAAAAAAATAGATGATGTACTGCCGCTGTATAATCTATTGCAAGCGCAGCCTTCAACTAAATGGTATTAATATAGTATACTGTAACAATTGGGAGTCTTATTTATAAGGCTCCTTTTTCTAAATGTGGAAAAGGTGGATGTTAATGAAAACAGTTAGAATTATACTCGGCGCCCTTCTTTTATTCAGTATATTACCCCAAATCACTCACGCTCAAACACTGAAGAAAAATTATATAGTCCATTTTAATAAAATGGAAGACAGAAAGATTCTGGAGAAATTTAATATCAATCCAAAAGAAAAATTTAAGATGATTCCTGCTGCCGCGGTGTCACTTACAGAGAGGCAGGCTGCCACTCTTGAAAAATCAAACTCTATTAAATCGATAGTACCTGAAGTCACTTATAAAATGTCCTCCCAAACAACTCCTTGGGCTTTTGGGAAAATGAATATCACTAATCAAGTGCGGACCATCTATACTGGAAAAGGTGTTAAAGTAGTCGTCATTGATACCGGAGTGGATTCCTCACATCCTGATTTAAGGGTTGCCGGTGGAACATGCGTCCTTAACAGCTGTCCAAATGGCTTTCAGGACGACAATGGGCATGGAACGCATGTGGCTGGAATCATTGCAGCTCAAAACAACTCAGTAGGAATTGTCGGCGTTGCTCCTGATGTCGAGCTTTATAGTGTAAAGGCATTGGATACATTCGGAGCAGGTACTACGACAACGATTGTAAAAGGTCTGGAGTGGGCCATTGAACAACATGCAGATATTGTAAACCTTAGTTTTACAACGAAGTCTGATGATCCTACACTAAGGGAAATGGTTCAAAAAGCTTCTGATGCAGGAATCCTATTAGTGGGTGCAGCTGGCAACTCAGGTACAGCAACTGGGACTGGGGATAATGTTCTTTATCCAGCAAAGTATGATAATGTAATTGCCGTCTCAGCATTAGACAGCCAATCTAAGAGAATAGTAGAATCCTCTACTGGTGCAGAAGTAGAAGTTGCTGCACCAGGGAATAATATCATCAGCACTGTACCTCTTGAAATCGATACATTCGATGGAAATAAAGACGGATACATGCCGATGACAGGTACATCTATGGCGTCGCCGTATGTGGCAGGGCTCCTCGCATTATATAAGGAACGATATCCTAACTACTCCCGTGACCAGCTCAGAAGTATCCTTGATCAAAATGCCCAGGATATTGGAATGACTGGAAGGGATGCTTTTTATGGATATGGTTTAGCATTATTTGGAGATAAATCTGTACTAGAACTCCCTTCATCAGCACAAGTGATTTCTCACGAAGATGGAAAAGTGGCTTTTGCATTTCATAAAAGCACTGGAACAAAACCAGTAGATATTTATAGAGATGGACAGACAATTGCATTTAACATTTTGAATGAAAATTGGGATGACTATGTGGAAAAAGGCACCTACCAATATCAATTCGTTTTCCACAATGAAGACGGGTCCACAACAAAGCAGTCTTTATCAGTCTCAATGGACCAGCCGGCATTTGATGACCTGGATACAGCAGATTGGTATGCACCGCACATGATCTATTTGTATCACGAGTCCATTTTGAATGGATTGGACAGCCATACCATCCTCCCTTCGAAAAAGATCACACGCGGGGAAGCAGTTGCAATGATCGGAAGGGCAAAGGGGTATAATGGAAATAAAGGAGCAACTGAATTTTCGGATGTCGGAAGCGGCTATTTTGCCAGCGGCTATATCCAATCAGCCTATGAACACCATATCCTTAACGGGTTCCCTGACGGAACATTCAAACCAAACCAATATGTAACCAGAGCGGAAATGGCGATTTTAATAGCAAATGCGTATGGATTGGCCAATGAAACTCTAGTTTCCTATGCAGATGTGAATGATAATGTGACAGGTGAAGCGGCGATTTTTAAAATTGCCAACGCACATATTACAGAAGGCTATCCTGATGGCAGTTTCAAGCCGCATGAGGAAATGTCGAGAGCCAAATTCTCTGTATTCATGGCTCGCGCAGAAAATAAAGAATTTATTACAAAATAAGAAAATAATCTTTGAGAGCATCGAGAGGGTAACGGCCTTTCGGTGCTTTTTGCTGTTTTAATATAGAAAGAGAGTGGTGGTTTACATTAATTGGATAGTAGGACGGCAGAGATGGAAAGTGGCGAGCTGGAGAAGGATAGGGCGGGGGTGAAAATTTAAAGTTGCTGCATAAAAAGTCAAACTGCCGCGGTTAAAGTCGAAAGTGCGGAGCTTATTACAAAATTAACAGGTGAAGCCTATTAAAATATGTCGATTGCAGCCAACTAATTCAGAAGGATATGAATTTAATAGGGAAAAATCCTCTTAACAGCAGAAATTTCATCCGAATTCCAGGAGATATTTACCATATTTTAAAACACCCAACTTACAATTTATTGCACAAAACAACAAAATTAAACCTATGTCATCAAATTGTAATGAAACCGTAACGTAAATTGTCTAAAAAATTTGATAAAATCTTACTAGAAATAGCAAACGTTGCAGAAATTACACGAGGTGGAAAAATGAAAAAACTCTGGAAACTATTACTCCCGGCATTGTTATTGTTGTTGATCCCTTTTCAAAGTGCAGAGGCAGCTTCAGGAAACGAAGTTGTTGATTACTCTAAGAAATTCATAGGCGTTCCATACAGCTTCGGTGGTACAAGTCCTTCAGGGTTTGATTGTTCAGGCTACCTATCCTACGTGTACAGCCATTTCGGAATCTCATTACCGAGAATGTCCAGCCAGCAGGCAACAGTAGGAACAACCGTTTCAAAGGCTGAACTTCAGCCAGGCGACATGGTATTTTTCGCAGATACATATAAAGCAGGAGTATCCCACGCCGGTATATACATAGGAAACAATAGCTTTATCAGTGCAACATCAAGCAGCGGCGTCAAAATTGATTCAATGAGCAATGTTTATTGGAGTCCAAAGTTCGCTTACGGCAAGCGTCTTTCACAAGTAGCCAATGGACTATTCAGCGATCTTCCAACAAGCCATCCGGCTTATGAAGCTGTTGAACTACTAAACAGCAAGAATATCATAAACGGCTTTGACAACGGCGAGTTCAAACCAGATGGGTTGGTCACACGTGGACAAGCATCTGCTATCGTAAACAGAATCCTAAAGGTTTCAACTAGCTCTACAAAATCCTTCCCTGATGTAGGAACTGGTTCTACTTTCGCAAAAGATATTGCAGCCATGAAAGAAACTGGCATCATTCAAGGATTCCCTGATGGATCATTCCGTCCTGGCGACAGCTTGACAAGAGCTCAAATGGCAGTAATCTTAGATAGAGCATTCAAGACAGAAAATAAAGTCGGTGTAACAAAAGCAAGCAATGTTTACTTGGATGTAGCTCCAACGAGCTGGGCAGCCGATGCCATTTCCGCTCTATACTATCTTGATAAAACAACAATGTTCAAAACAGATTATTTCCGTGCAGGATTCAATGCAACAAGAGCTGAGTTCTCCGCAGCGGTTTATAACTCTAAATTCTAATACATACAAAAAGGGGTCCTTCTTTTAAAGAGAAGGACCCCTTTTTGTATTGAAGAGTGGATTTTTAAGCGTTGGTGCACAGTTAGTCCATATTTGGTCCAGTGACTGCTACGTACACACTTAGAATGAAGCAGAATATAGAGCAAAATGGCATTTAGAAGGGCAAAGGGAGTGAAATAGCCGATTAATCAGGCTGGATTTCCTATCTGGTCTTGCTCTTTGCGCGAAAATTGCCTGGCTATGCGCGACACTTGATGGCGTATGCGCCAAAAATAGCTCTTATGTGAAGTTAGTATAAAAAGTGGACACAGGTAGTGGCGTCATGTTTAAATCTATACAACTATAAAAAGGGCGTGTATAAACGTGGCGAAAGATCAGA
>NZ_QQAY01000012.1 GCF_003350505.1 Falsibacillus pallidus | reverse complement strand
GCAGAGGCCTCCAAGCGGAGTGAAAACGAAGCGCGGAAGAAAAAAAGTACGCCATTTACTTGCATATAAGTGTCTACTTTATTGACAGAAGTCCATATGCGCCGGTCAGTGCTGTTTACGCGTGAAAACCTCATGCTTATGCGCCAGTTGAAATAACTTCCAAACAATGACAAATCCTCGTGCGTCAGCCGCGACAATATCCGACAAAAACCGGGCCGTGACAGTGTTCTTTCGTGTCGCAGCAGCCTCATGCCCCACACCATTTCTTTAAGAAAATGCTGCATTTTTTCCATTCTCATCTATTAAAATAGCAACTTCAGGCAAAAGCTCAATGTCTTCACTCTGCAGATACGCAACCTTCGCATCTATTAACTCCTGAAGCACTGCGCTTGGCTTCAAACCGACATCATATAGATTCCCCTGTGTATTCAGAAGGTCTATCAATGTCAGCTGCTCGTAGTCTCCACCGCTGAACGTCAAATCACTGTTCACCTGGTACCATAAATCACCGTTATCTCTGATCCATTGATCTCCCAACGATTCAATTCCATTCAGTATCGTTTTGGCCCCCGCTAGATACTTTGTGTCATTCGATGCCTCGTATGCATGAAGCAGCATATTCAATCCGCCAAGTTCATGGTTGAGGGAGGAATGTGTGTGATTCTCTTCTTTGCTATATGGACTGTAATAGTCTCTGATTAAGTAGGAATCTCCAACTTTAATGGTGTTATCTTTTTTGATTTGACTCAATAGATAGTTGGCGTAACCCAAAATCGGTGCATTAGGATCACCAAGTTTAAATGTTTTCCTCACATCTGAAAGGAATAATGAAATATATTCATTGTGACGTGTGTCTACATAAGGAGCTTTAATTCCGTAAGCTTTTTTCAGCCAGGTGCTCGTGTACTCAGTTTCCCAATGATCTGTTCCTTTTTCTTGTTGATATTTCTTCAGATCCGCATAGGAGTTGAGCGTCAAATCATAAAAGAGGCGTTCGTGTGTGGATTGATATCTGTCCAGGGATTCACGGTCCTGAAAGCGCCCGAGATTGCGTCCGTACCCCATTTTCGTAAAAGGTTCGATGGACCATGGCAATTTATTGATCGGTCCGTTTTCAGTCAGCCAATTATTTGTTTTCGTAGGGTTATGCAAACTAAAGGAGACCCAATCCTTTTCGGTGTCCTCATTTTTAAAGAGCTTGTCTTTACTGATTACAAACCAGGACTCAGTGATTTCGTCCGCATTACCCTTTAAAGTGATTGAAATTTTCCCTTGGTCTTTTCCGGTAGGATGGTCTTCAGCAATCAATTCACGAATCTTGCTTTTTTGATCTTTATTATAACTTTTGACCATTTCCCTTGACCTGAAAGAATTGCCCAGCACGAATTCAAACTGCTTTTCTTTCCCTTTCATTTTATATAAACCATCCGGATTGGTGGTAGGGTCTTCCCCGAAATCCTCGTGGTGCTCTACCACTTTTTTTTCTTTATTCCAATCGTTGAAGGCAACGGTCATCGAGTCTTCAGGTGTAATATTCAGTTTTGCTACAGCATAGTTAGTGCCGCTAAGAAGCCTCATTTTTTCAAAAAACACAACATCATGGTTAGGGAGGGTCCTTTTTGTAATGGACAGATAGCCTATCTGTTTCCCCGACCTTTTAATTGAATATAAAAATTGATGATCTGTAATGGAATCATATTTTTTCTGTTTTTCATCAATTTTAATATAGTGAGCATCCGGACTGCTGATATTTAATTTCAGTCCATCGTAAATAGGAAGGGGTGGCGCCTCCTTGTTTTCTATTATTTTCACAATGAAAAAACAGACTAGTAAGAGAGCGCAAAGAACGGCAGCCCCCAATGGCCATAGTCTGTTTTTCTTGAACCGCTTCATATTTTAACCTCTTTCTCATTCGACAGGATGTTTAATAAAGTTATAGGAACATTTCTACTACAACATTATATTCCTAAATATTGTCTAAACCTAGCGAAACTTTTGTGAAGAAATAGCAGTCTACTATATTGCAATCTCTGTGAATATTCACCTAGAATGAAATAGGAAAGAAAAATATTCCAGTTTAGTAGGGGGTCAATATGAAAAAAATTAGCAAAAGCATGATGGCAATCAGTTTGTCTGCAGGAATTGCATTAAGCGGGATGGGAACAGTTCCGTATAATGTAATGGCGAAAGACAAAGGGAGCTACAATGCAGCGTCTTTATCGGATAAAAGTCCATTGTTGGATCAAGGGAACTTTGATAAAGACCATAAGGCACTTAGTGAGGACACCTTGGTCATTAAATACAAAAAACCATTTGCCTACAAAGAATATTCTCAAGCTGGGACACAATTGCTTCAAGTTGTTCCGGAATTGAATTATGCAATTGTAAAAGTGAAAGATAAGAATAAATTGCAGAACAGTATACAATACTTCCAAAATAGTAAAAATACACTTCTCGTAAAACCGAGTGCCATGTATACAACACTGGGAATGCCGGATCCAAAAGCCGGTCAGCAATACATGCATTCTATGCTTCATACATCTGATGCCCAAAAACTTGCTGGAAAAAATAAAGTGATTGTAGCAGTGGTCGATCAAGGTGTGGATCCGTCCCATCCTGATATCAAAAATTTGATGCCATCTTACAACGCTGTCAATCCGATGAACCAGGCGATGCCGGATTTTCACGGTACGCATGTGGCAGGAATCATTGGTGCTGCCAAAGATAATGGAATCGGGGGATATGGAATCAATCCGAATGTGGAAATCCTTCCGATTGATGTGTTTAACCGTGGATGGGGTGCATATGATTTTGCCATCGCCCAAGGAATTCTGGCGGCGGTCAAAAAGGGAGCGGATGTCATCAACTTGAGCCTCGGCGGACCTATGACATCCCCAATTATTGAGGAAGCTGTACAGACAGCCCTTAGTAAGAATGTCATTGTTGTGGCGGCAGCGGGCAATACAGGCGACGATTCCATCAGCTATCCAGCTGCCTATGAAGGCGTCATCAGTGTTGGGGCCATCAATAAAAAGAAAAAGCTCGCTGATTTCTCATCGTATGGACCGTCGGTAGACGTGGTAGCACCTGGCGAGGACATTTATAGTACGCTTTACGACTACGAGAAAAAATCCACTTTTGCCAATATGAGCGGTACATCCATGGCAACACCTGTAGTCACTGGTCTGGTATCATTGATGCTTACCAAAAATCCGAAGCTGACTCCTGCTCAAGTAGAATATATTTTAGAACATACAGCGGACGACTTAGGGGACAAAGGCTTTGATGTGAAATACGGTAATGGCTTGATCAATCCTGTCAAAGCAATGAAATATGATGTCAAAAAATTGCCTTCACTCGTGAAAACAAAGCTAAGCCTTGAAGATAAACTCAAAAGGGCCATAGATCTGTCGGGGGAAAAGGAAACTTCCTCTAAGGGCTATTTTGTTAAGGCTCAGGATGAGAAGCTATATAAATTGGAAGTCCAAAAAGGGGACAAGATCCAACTGAATTTGAATGGTTCCAAGCAGTATGACTATATGATGGAATTACATTTGGTCTCTGAGGAAGAAGAACGGACCATCAAGGTAAACAATGTCAGAGAAGGAAAGACAGAAGCTAAATACATGGAGGCTCCTTTTTCGGGAACGCTTTTGGTTTCTGTGAAAGATGTCAATGGAAGCTATGATGATACAAGCGCTAGGAAATCCAACTACACATTGAACGTTACTGTTGGGAATGGCGCCTACGAGGATGAATCCAGCCTTGAAACCCCTGTCGAAATCAACGCACTTCCATATAACAGCAAGGAAACGCCTATGTATTTTATGGGTGACGCTGAAAATGGAGATGACGACTATTTTCATTTTAAAGTCGATGAACAGCAAATGGTTAAAATCAATCTATCCGGCATAGCGGGAGTTGATTCAAACCTTAGCGTATTCACTGCAGATCAATTGGGCTTCGGCACAGGTGATGAACCGAAAGAAGGGGAAGTGGAAAAAGCGGATGCTGCAGCTGAAAAGCATGTCATTGACCCGATGTACTATCAAAATTCTGGTGGTGCTGGTGAAGGGGAAACACTCGTATTCCAAGCAGACCCTGATATGGATTATTATGTGAAAGCATCAAATAATCCAAATAATTATTTTGGCTATTACGACTATTTCATGAACCCTGGAATGGAAAAAGTAGAAGCAGAAAATTCTATGAACTCTTATACTTTAACCATTGACGGGAAAGTCATGCCGGAAGATGAAGATGCCTTCCCGTTCTACGGGGATCCTGGTCAAAGTGAAACGGCAGCGAAAGAAGAAATGGGCTTGAAAGCACAGCGTGTAAAAATGGCATCTGCTTCCGAGGGAGAAGAGCTCGATCCAGAAGCTCAATTCATCCAAATGCTGCAGGACCAAGCACCAGACTATATGATTGGAAATGATGCTGAGGGGTATTTGCAAAACCAGGGAGATGAAGACTGGCTGCAAATAGGCGCAAGTGAATCCGGGATATTTGAGTTTTCGATCAACCCGTCCTCGAAAGAGCGTCCGATGATTCAAATTTATAAACTGGTCCAGCCTGAAACAGATGAAGACAATGCAAGACCGTACCTTCAGCAGGTTGCTGAGAACACAAAATGGGGCTGGTCAAATGTAGAAGTGACTCCAACTCTTTATACGGTTTTGGAAAAAGGCCAGCAGTATTTTGTCAGAATAGGAGCAGATTATTTCTCAGGCTCCATTCCGTTTGACGGATACACCCTATCATCCAAGAAATTGGCAGACAATATTGGAGATTCCTATGAGACCAATGATGACTTTAAAGATGCCAAGAAACTGACGTCTGACTCGCTCACGGCTAATTTCTCTAAACCGTTCGATCAAGACATTTACTATTACACAGCGCCTAAAGATGCCATCATGGGATTGACGATGGAAAGAGGAACGGCAGCTAAATCCTTGAAAGATAAACTGCCGGCAGAATTATTTTCCCCATTCTATGGAATGGCAGCTGTACTCGAAGACGTAAACAATAACCATAAGCTTGATGAAAATGAAAATGCAACGGTGCAGCTTGTGGATCATATGACCGAGCAGGGCTATACGTTCGGCTCCATCAAAGTGGAAAAAGGCAAACATTATTTTGTCGTGGTATCTGGATATGTGGACAGCTATCTGCCATTTACATTGACTCCGTATAAGCTGCATTTAAGCCCTGTCAATGAGAAGGATGAGGACAGAGGCTCCATCGTTAAAAATAATGTAGCAAGCAAACCATTGAAATTGAACAAAGTGACTGGGAATCTTTATACAAAAGAAGGCTACTTGAACAGCGGAGTCCCTTACGGCGATGAAGATTGGTATGCACTAAATGTGACGAAAGACTCTCCTGTTAAAATAAAGCTGGAAACAGGCATGGAAGTCGACGGCGTCATATCAGTCTATCAAAATGGAAAACTCATTAAAGAAGCCGATTATTATGCTTTTGGAGATGACGAGGTAATGGCTCTTTCCCTAAAGAAAGGTAGCTACCAGATCAAAGTACGCGATGTAATGGGGAACTCAACAATTAATCCGTATAAGCTGAAAGTGTATTTTGGAAAATAAGTTTTTAATGGGACTGAATTTTAAGTCCGGATGAATGAAAGGCATAACCTCTAGGGGTTATGTCTTTTTTATCGTTAAGGAGATAATAAAAAGTTATTCGCTGTCCAGATTCAGCGTCTAGCCCGTTGAGGTCCTAAGCCGCACCTCTACTTAACTAGGATTTTCTTCGAGTTCCGTCTTATGATAGTGGGGGCTGACCAAGGCGCTTGCGCTTTTTTACATTAGTGTGGAAAATGAGATGAAATGAGAGTGAAAGTTCTTCGGAATAGGCTATGTATATGGAAAAAGGTTTAGAAGGTGTCTGGTAGAGTGACTAAATGACGAAAAAGCAAGAGTTTTAGCCTCTTCCGCGGACCCTATGCGCCAGAATCTATTGGCTATGCGCCGCTTTTTTGGCTCTATGCGCGAAAATCGCCCCGTTATGCGCCGATCGGTTGCGGCTATGGGCCAAACTCATACTCCTATGCGCCACCTGCACTTTTTCAACTAAATTAACCTAATGCAGGCTTCGCATATCGATGGATACAAGGAAAACTTACAAAAACCGACAAAAACTGGGGCGTGTCAGCCTTCTTGGACACCTCCTTGGAATCCAAACATTTCTCCTTAATAAGAAAAGTTCTCTCAGTGCATTCCCAGAAACAATCAATCTAGTCATTTAGCCCTCATTTTTGTTTATATATTCCATAACGATGCACTGTAATCCATATTATGGTAGGATGATAGAAGAGTAAATTAATAGGAGGGAAATAATGAGAAAAGCAGCTATATTCATTCTCGCATTGCTTATTGCAGTGAGTACATATGCACCAGGTAAAGCATCTGCTGCAACGGCTCTTGGTAAAGAACTTCAAGCTGTCGTGGATCTCAAAATCATGCAAGGAAATGAAAAAGGAGACTTGATGCCTAAAAAGTCTGTCACAAGAGGAGAATTTGCGACTTTCATTTCCAGGGCATTAAAGCTTCCACAAGGGTCAGGTTCATTTCCTGATGTAGCGCCAAGCTCAAAGCTGGCTGCGGGCATTTATAATGCGAACAAAGCAGGTATCGTCACAGGGTACTCAAATGGGAACTTTGGTCCAAATGATAAAATAAGCCGCGAGCAGATGGCCGTTATGATTGGAAGGGCACTGACGTATAAAAAAGTCGAAAAAATCGCCGATCCGATCAATTTTACGGATAACAACCAGTTCACTTCTTCTGAATTCAAAAGAGAAGTTATGGTCAATGTTCATTATAAGATTATTAACGGGATTCCAAATGCTGAAAAGCCCGGTACTTTCCGCTTTGAACCAAAAAACGATGCAACACGCGAACAGGCGGCAGCGGTCATCTATCGGATGCTGAATGCCGTTAACGGACAATATAAAGTAGCTTCCATTCAGAGTGGAACTATTAAAGAGTCAGGTCAATCATTTAAAACGTTTGCGGAAGCGGAGCAAGCAATCACGGATTCTAACAATCAAGTTATTCTTGTCAATGGTGCCGTTTACAAAATGAAATCTGGTCTGGTTGTACCAAAAAACACAGCGATCATTTATGATAAGGACTTAAAAACACAGTTAACATATGTTTCTGATGAAGCAGAATTGAACTATATCGACGCTGACGAAAATAGTGTTAAAGTAGAATTTGCAGGCAAAACAGGATATGTGAAACATGAAGAAATTAATCTTCATCCTGCTCAGCTTGTAGAAAACCGTTCATTTTACAAAGTAGAGGACGGTCAGCTTTATCATTATGTCTTTAAACAATCCAGCCGATTTTATGATCCATTTATCATTGGGAAAGCACCTTCTTTCTTGAGTGAAGGAAATAAGTATTACAGCCAGGATGGAAGCAAATTTATGGATGCAGCAGGGAACATTGCAGGTACAGGCTATCAATATTTCAGTGTGCTTCCATTAAGAACATCGACAAATTATACAGCGGATGAGTTAAATCAATTCGTTGAAAGTAAACAGCCTGGAAGTCCTTTAGCTGAACTAGGTGCAGAATTTAAAGCGGCCGAAGCAAAATATCGCGTAAATGCCTTATTCATGCTTTCACACGCTATCATCGAGAGCCAGTATGGAACGAGCTTGATCGCGAAAAACAAGAATAATATTTTTGGTATCAAAGCATATGACGGCAATGCATTCGGAGAGGCTCTTTCATTCGACTCGCTTTCAGACTGTGTTGAATTCTATGCGAAAATGATTAATGACAGCTACATCAATCCAGACAGCTCTTATGCAAAAGGAGCAATCCTTGGCAATAAAGCTCGTGGAATGAATGTCCATTATGCTGGCGACGCTTATTGGGGAGAAAAAATAGCTGGAATGATGTATCAAATCGATACGGAATCAGGAAGAAAGGATTTTGGGGATTATCGTGTAGCGGCGTCTACGACTGATTTCATCAATGTACGTAAATCTTCGAATACTCAGCTGGCAGCCCAATTCACCTACCATTATCAAGGAGCGCCATTTGTCATTCTAGATGAAATTCCTGAATATGACGGCATCTGGTATAAGACCCTATCCGACTCTCCGGATTATACAGTGGCTTACATCAGAAGCGACAATGCGAAGGAACTTCAAATCGTAAAATAATCTCTTAAAACCGGCTGGACATCATATGTCAGCCGGTTTTTATTCGACAAAAATCAAGATGTGTCCTGCTCCGCCTTCTAGAGGCTAGGAGACTTCGCTCAGCACACTTACGATAAGTCACAACATCGAATCGCTACTGCTCTTCGTGTTTACTTTTTCTCGTGATGCTGCACTCCAGTCTCTACGCCTCTAAAACTTTTTCGCTGGCGAAAAAGTACTCGGACAGTCGACTATGCTTTTCTATCACCACCCGATTTTTCTTGGGTTTTCACTTCATAATTCTCTCAAAATGCCGAAAATACTAATGTTGGGTACTTTTATCTAAAAATAGTTAAAAATTACCTCATAAAATACTATTTAGAATTTATATGAATATTTGGTAGAATGAGAGAAAGAAAGACAGGAATTTACAGGGGGATTCTACATGAAAAGACTATTTTTGTTTTTTATGGCATTGTTTCTAGTGGCAGGAGGGTTCCAAGGAAAAAGCGCATTGGCCGCTTCTGACGACATCACGGGAATCACGCTGGAACAAGAAATGAGAGCCATGATTGCAGCAGGTGTCATGCAAGGGTATGGTGAAGGTATTTACAAGCCTGCGAAAGAGGTAACCCGAGGTGAATTTGCGACGTTCCTTTCCCGTGCACTGACATTGCCGGAAGGGGAGCCGAAGTTCAAAGATGTTGCCCTAAGTTCGAAGCTTGCAGTTGGGATCAACAGTGCTTCACAGGCAGGTATCATTAATGGCTACAACGATGGAAGATTCGGACCAAATGATCCGGTTACACGTGAGCAAATGGCTCAGATGATTGCCAATGCATTGGATTATCTTGTTATTGAAAAAGTAAAGGATTCTGTCCAATTCAAGGATGAAGCTGATTTTACTTCTTCCATTTTTAAAAGTTCCGTTTTAACAAGCGTCCATTACGGAATAATAAATGGTTTCAACGATGGAGAATTCAAACCTAAGCAGAAAGCTACCAGAGATCAGGCAGCAGCCATGATTTCACGTCTTTTGGATACAGCGAGTCAACAAGAACAAGAAACTGAGCCGCCGAGCGATGCCGATACCTTCAAAGTAGCGACAATTGTGGACGGCCAATTAAAATACAGCAGCAAGAACTACTCTTCAATGGATCAAGCGTCCGCTGCCATCACAGATTCCAACAATCAAGTGGTGACACAAGGTGCGGATCAAACACAAATTGTCAAAATGAAATCCGGCGTTGCCGTGGCAAAAGCAACAGTCGATAGTGCGATCACTATCATTTATGCGGAGGATCTGAAAACACAGCTGACATATGTTGTGCCTCAAACTGAATTGAGATACATAGACGCAGATGACCAAAAAGTGAAGGTGCAAATTGCCGAAACGATTGGCTATGTGAAGCAGACAGCTGTTACGCTTGTACCAAATCAATTGAAACAAGGCCAATCCTATTACATGAATAACGGAGGAAGCCTGGAGCATTATATCTTCAGTCCAGCAGCTGGAACATATGCTTCGTATGTGTATGGAAAGGCTCCTTCATTCCTGACGCCGGGAGTAAAATATTACAGCTGGGACGGACATACCTTCCTTAATGAAAACGGCACAAAAGTCGGGGATGCTTATCAATATTTCAACTATCTTTCTGTAAGGACTACAACAAGCTATACTGCAGATCAATTGAATCAATATGTGAATGCGGTAAAAACAGATAGCCCCCTTAAAACACAAGGGGCGGCGTTTAAGAAAGCAGAAGAACTATACCACATCAATGCACTGTATCTGCTGGCAAATGCAATCCATGAAAGCAACTATGGACTGAGCAGCATTGCCAAAGATAAGTTTAACCTTTTCGGCATCAAAGCATATGACGGCGATCCGTACAACAGTGCACAAACATTCACATCCTTTGAGGAGTGCATTCTTTATCAAGCAGAAAAGCTTTCAAGTCGATATGTTAACCCAAGCGGCGGTTATGATAATGGCGCCATTCCAGGGAATAAATCCGTTGGGATGAACGTGAAATATGCATCTGATCCGTATTGGGGCCAAAAAATTGCCGGGCACATGTACCGAGCAGACAACTACTTGAAAAACGCAGATTTTGGAAAGTATTCCCTAGGAGTGACAAGTGTCAGCGGCCTTAATGTTCGTCAGCAGCCGAATACATTGCTCCCTGCTGAATTCACTTACAAGAAAGTTGGACTTCCAATTGTCATCCTTGAATCCACTCCTCAACCAGATGGAACATGGATCAAAACAATTCCTGACTTATATTCTTACACAGATGCTTATATCCATGGTGACTTCGTAACAGAAATTCCGATTGCAAAATAATAAAAAGCACGCAGTTTAGAAACTGCGTGCTTATTTGCGTCCTAAGCTTTTCTTTTCTTCTTCAATATCCCCAATAAGCGATTGAATCCTTCGCGATAAATAAAACGCAGGGAAACAGCGTAGAGAACAACCCCAGCAGGTACAAGAATCGCTAATTGGAAGACAGGGTAAAGACTGCCAATCGAAGTCCACTCTTTGACTCCAAATAGAGGAAGAGCCATGATAAGTGTCGGAATAAACACCCTGATTAGCAGGGACCAAAGTCTGTTTGCTTCTCCTTTATCAAAGTCTTTATAGACCACTATCGCAGATACGGCCAAGAAGTAGACTGATACGATGGAACTTGCGAGCGCCAGTCCAGGATAGCCAAGCCATTTCATAAAGAAATAATCCAAAACTACGTTCAAGAGAATGGTTGTCACACTGATCCGTAGGACAACGGCTGTCTTTTCCCTGGCATACATCGATTTGGAAACGATGAACTGAAGTCCTTGCGTCACGATGAGCGGCAGGTAATTGATAAGCGCAACATAAGTATTAGCGGTATCTTTCGCAGAGAACTGTCCATGCTGATAGATGAATGCGATGGCAGAATCGCCGACCACCCAAAGTCCGGCTGCAATCGGAGCCAATGTGACGAGGGAAATTTCCATCCCCATGAAAAATGTATTTTGAAACTTTTCTTTTTGATCAATCTGTTCAGAAAGAAGTGTAAAGATTATGGCAGCGATCGTGGTAGCATAAATAGCATTTGGAATGCTCACGATCAATGACGCGTTATTTAAATAAGTGACAGCGCCTGAAATGCTGCCGGAAGAAAACGTCTTATCGACAAACATATTAACCTGTCCGACAACGGAATTTAGAAGTGCAGGTATGATCAATGCGATAAATGTCTTGCGGAACTCCTTTTCGACTCTCAAAGTCGGGGACCATCTATATCCCTTTTTCAGCAAATAATAAAATTGAATCAAAATCCCGAGAAATGTACCGAAAATAAAACCGTAGGCCAAGCTGTATATGCCCCATATGCCAGAAAATAAAAGTGCGAACAATGCGCCGACTAATGTGGCAAGCAGCTTGGATGTCTGGGAAGGGACAAAGCTTCTTTTTGCCTGGAGGTAGGAATCCAAAATCCCAGTCACTGCAATCAGTGAGAGGAAAATGAAAAACAGCCTAGTCGTCTTAACGGCGACCACTTCTGTCGTCGGGTGCATATGTCCGTAGATGAATGGTACAAAATACGGAACAAAAATAGCTCCGACTACTGAAATGACAAGGAAGACAACGATTGTGGAATTTAAGATTCCGTTGGCATTCCGTTCTGTCAAATCGTTATCGACCTTTAAATTTTTCATATAAAGTGGAAGGAAGACGTTATTAAAACCGATTTGAATCATTGCAACGACAAGCGTGACGAATGAGAATGCCAAAATATATCCATCGGTATAGTGATTGGCCCCGAACTGCTTGGCCATGATGCTTTCTCTTAAAAAGCCTGACAGTTTTAACACCAAAGCCAGTAATGTGATCCATATGGCAGTCTTTTTTAAACTGGACATGTTCATGCACCTTCTTTTGTACAAATAAGGAAAGTAAGGCTTAAGACCTTACTTTCCTTTTTGGATACTTGTTCTCTTATTTACTTAGAGCTTTTTTATAGATGCTCTCGTATTTTTCGGCTGCTGCGATGTGGGAGTATTCTTGTTCAATCTTCGTTCTTGCTCTTGCTGCAAATTCTTCGCCTTTTAACGGATTGTCCAGATACTCAATGACCGCATCCGCAAGTTCTTCTACGTTCTTCTCTTCTACAAGCAAGCCGTCGACTTCATGGTTGACGATTTCTTTCAGACCGCCAACAGCACAAGCGACAAGGGGAGATCCGGATCCCATTGCTTCCAATGCCGAGATGGATGTGGCTTCCTCAACGCCGGCTGAGTGGACGCTTGGCACTAAAACGATATCTGTGAGTGCATAATATTCCTTGATTTGTCCGTGCGGGATGGCACCGAGGAGAGTAACATTTTTCTCCAGCTTGTTTTCTTCAACGATTTTCTTGATTTCACCCATCGCTTCGCCGCTTCCAGCATAGATCAAATGGGTGTTCGGATGTTTTTCCAAGATGCGCGGCATCGCCAAAGCAGGGTAGATGACCCCGTTCTTTTTCGTTAAACGTCTTGGGACAAACAATACTTTATCCTGAGTGGAAACATTGTATTTCTTTCTGTATTCCACTTTTTTATCTTTATCCGGCTTGAAGCCGTGGATGTCAATGAAGTTTCGGATCGCTGTTGCTTCAACTCCTGATTCTTTCTTGACGTATTCCTTCAGGCGCTGGTCTACAGTGATGATGGCACGAGCGCCTTTGTAGACCTTCCTTTCAACTTCCTTCATATATTCTGCTTCCGCACTGCCTTCATCCATGGAGCCTTTACTGATCGATTCAAATGTCATATAGCCGTGGACAGTGGCAACGGTTGGGATTCCAGTTTCAAATGCAGCCAAGGCTGTGAAAGGATCCTGGGCATTGATGATGTCGTATTGCTTATGTTTGTTCTTTTCGATTAACGCTTGAAGCATTTTTTTACGGACATTATGGGACCAGACAATTCCTTTTCCTTTTTTGACTTTGTTTAAAAGGAAGCTGGGACCTTGTGCATACACTTTTCTTAAAACGGGTGAAACATTGGAGAAGGAAAGGATATCGACTTCATGTCCCCTGGATTCCAGTCCGGCTTTCAAAGTGGTAACATGTGTCGATAAACCACCTGCATGCGGATAGTCATAGGCTGTCGCAATTAGAATCTTCATGTTTGAACCTCCTGTTAGGTTGCTATTTTACGAATTTTTCTTTTAATAAACCGATATTGCGTAATGCTTCGCTTCTCATAGCTGCTGCATTTGACTTAACGATCTGTACATTTTCTTCGTGGTGATCAAGCAGTGACACGGCATTTTTTTTCATGTCATCTACGTTGATTTCTTCCAAAACGGCAGAATAGTTCCACATGCCGCTTCTCTTTAATAAGCTTTCCACTTTTTTATCATAGCTTAAACCTATATGAGGAACGCCCATCAAAGTAGAGAAGATAAGAGCATGCAGCCTCATGCCGATTGTAAGGCTGCAATTGCCGATGAAGTTCAAGTATTGATTCGGCGTAAAATCTGTGCCGAGCATCAAGCATTTATCAGCATGCTTCATATGTGCCATGACCTTTTCACTGGCCGTTTTGTCATGATGGCCTTCCATCGGAACAAAAACAGGTGTCACATTTTTTTCTTCTATTAAATAATCTAATACTTGTGCGACCTGTTCGAACTGCTTCACTTTTTCAAACCAAGGACGGACGGATACAGCTACAAGCTCTTCACTGCCAGTAAGCGGAAGTGTTTTGATGCAAGAATCATCCGGCTTTGCTTTAAATGCGAAAACGATGTCTGATGTCACAACCGTTTCAGGTTTCGATACACCCAGCTTTTGAACCAAATCCTTTGAGTATTGGTCGCGTACAGTGATGAAGTCAGCCATATTGGCCATTTTCATCAGTATTTTGCCCCATGTAGAGGTCACAGGTCCTATCCCTTGGGAGAAAAACATGACTTTTGTTCCGCAAAGTTTTGCCAACAGGACAATTAGTAAATAATAAGGAAGCGGTCCGAATAAAAATTTGGTCGGATAGGCATCCTGTAATAGCCCGCCGCCGCCGCTTATGAGGAGATCGGCCTCTTTTAATGCCTTAATCTTTCCTTTATTATCATGTCTCCATGCGCGGTATACGGATTTGACATGGTGTTCTTTTGCCGTTTGCTCTGGCGAAAGAGAAAAAACGGTAATATCTGGGTTGTTGAATTCATCTCGTAAATTATCGATAATTGCTTCCAGGATTGCTTCGTCTCCAGTGTTTCCTAATCCATAAAAGCCAGAAATAACAAATTTCAAAGAAGTATTCCTCCTTATGTCTGCTGCCGGAATGCCCGGCAAAAAATAAAGTGTGCATGATTGCACACTAAAAAATCAAACTTTATTTTAACACTACTATCTATTACTAGCAATGTAGTAGATGCATCCTTTTTTATCATCTGCTATACTATGTAGGAAATTGTCGCAAAAAAATTCAAACCATTAAAGCGAGGTTTATATACGATGAAGAAAATTTGTGTGGTGGGACTGGGCTATATCGGCTTGCCTACTTCAGCTATCTTTGCAAAAGCCGGCTATGAAGTAGTCGGAGTAGATGTAAATCCAAAAGTCATTGAACTATTGAATAAAGGTGAAATCCATATAGAGGAAGTCGGTCTTCCTGAACTTGTGAAGGAAGTTGTCGCAAATGGAAAGCTTCGTGGTGCTGTGTCTCCGGAAAAAGCGGATGCATTCATCATTGCCGTTCCGACTCCAATCCATGATGACTACACAGCCAACGTGGATTATGTCGTGAATGCGACAAAAGCGATCCTTCCTTACTTGGAAAAAGGGAACGTGGTCATTGTTGAATCCACGATTCCTCCACGTACAATGGATGACGTGGTTGCACCGATCATCCGCGAACATGGCATGGATCCGTATCAAGATGTCTATTTGGCACACTGCCCTGAGCGTGTCCTTCCTGGCCGCATCTTGATCGAATTGATCGAAAATACACGCATTGTCGGCGGTGTGACGCCTGAAGCTTCCAAGCAGGCAGGGGATGTCTACCGTGCTGTTGTGACTGGCGATGTCATTGAAACAGAAGCGGTCACTGCGGAAATGTCCAAGCTTATGGAGAATACATTCCGTGATGTCAACATTGCGCTTGCGAATGAATTGGTGAAAATTTCAAGCAAGCTAGGCGTCAATGCTCACAATGTCATTGAATTGGCGAATAAGCATCCGCGTGTGAATATCCACCAGCCAGGGCCTGGAGTAGGCGGGCACTGTCTTGCGGTTGATCCTTATTTCATCATTGAAAAAGCAGTTGATGAATCGCCGCTGATCCAAACTTCAAGAAAAATCAATAACTCCATGCCTGATTTTGTCATCAGCCAGGTGGACCGTTTAACTTGTGAACTTGGAAATCCGAAAGTAGCGGTATTTGGATTGACTTATAAAGGAAATATCGACGACGTCCGCGAGAGTCCAGCGCTTGATATCGCAAAAGAATTGGTTGGAAACTCCCGCTACAACGTTAGCGTCTACGACCCGCATGTACGCGATGAACAAGTCTCTTTCAAACTGGATACGTTTGAAGATGCCATCGATGGAGCTCATTTAGTCCTTGTTTTGGCAGACCACAATGAATTTAAACAACTTGATGGCGAACTTCTTGCTAAAAAAATGAAGACGCCAGTGATGTTTGATACAAAAAATTGCGTGCCTGAACTCTCAGAGCTGCTTATTTACCGCATCGGCGATCTAACTAACTTAAAAGCCATCCAAGAGTAGGGATATAGAATGGAAAAAGAACAGTATTTTGGTGTTAACGTATCGCCATTAAACTATGAAGAAATCATCCAGGATTTAAAAACAAGAATCGCCTTAAGAGAAAAATCAACGATCATCGCAGTGAATCCGGAAAAGGTAATGGCTGCAGAGAAAAACGCCGAACTGATGGAATTAATCAACTCTTCCACTTACCAAATTCCTGATGGAGTCGGGATCCTTCTGGCTTCCAAGCTGAAGAAGGGGAGCATCCGTTCAAGGGTGACCGGCGTCGATATGATGGACAGACTGCTGAAATTCGCAGCCGATGAAGGGCATGGTGTGTTCTTATATGGTGCGAAAGAAGAAGTGGTCCAGAAGGCAGCGGAGAATATCAAAGCAAAGTATCCTGCCATCCACATTTCCGGCACGCAGAATGGCTATGAAAAAGATGCGGGTAAAGTTGTAGAGAAAATAAACGCAGCGAAGCCCGATCTACTCTTTGTAGCTATGGGAAGCCCGCGTCAGGAGCTTTGGATCCGTGAGCATATGAACCATCTGCACCCTGTTGTTTTCCAAGGGGTAGGCGGAAGCTTCGATGTATTTGCGGGGCATGTCCAAAGGGCGCCGGAATTCTACCGGAAGCTCGGCCTGGAATGGTTATATCGATTGATGAAAGAACCGAGCCGATTGAAAAGGCAGATGGCGCTGCCTAAGTTTCTCATGAGAGTTTTGTTTTCAAAGTGATAAACCAAGGGGTCAGGCCCCAGCCTGGCTCCGTTTCTTTTGTATTTTTAAGGCTCTTTTCTTTAGCTATTAAAGTTTGATTTCATATGCAATGTATTAAGTTCAAAATATCGTAAAAAGAGAGAAAAGAGCTGGAGCAGTAAATTCCTAAGCAGGATATTACTATTTTTACGTTAAAATCGGCATTAGGATTTTAACAACTATCTTTACGAACACAGCAATTTTGAATGGTAGGGAGACAGTGTGATGAAAATTGTCCATATGATCAGCGGGGGCGAAACAGGCGGCTCAAGGAAGCATGTCGTGACGCTTTTATCCAAGCTTCCAAAGGAAGACGTGTGTCTGATTGTCTTTCAGGAAGGGCCGCTGGCGGAAGAAGCAAGACAAGTTGGAGTACGTGTTGAGTTGTTCAAGCAAAAGTCCCGGTATGATCTAAGTATTCTAAGTCGCCTTGTTTCTTTTATCAATAAAGAGAAATTTGACATTCTTCATACACATGGCCCCCGGGCAAACTTTTATGGGACATTCATAAAGAAGAAGCTTTCTGCTCTTTGGGTGACCACTATCCACAGCGATCCGAAGCTTGATTTCATGAAGTCGGGCGTCAAAGGATGGTTATTCACAAAGCTCAATCTAGCATCCATCCGCAAAATTGACTACTTCTTTGCTGTATCTGACCGTTTTAAGTCAAACTTGATGGAATTCGGCATCCCGGAAGAGAAGATTCAATCCGTCTACAATGGAATTGATTTCTCACCGGCAATTGATTCTCAAAAAGAATTAAGAAAGCAGCTGCAGCTAACGAATGAGGTATTTGTGCTGACAATGGTTGCCCGCCTCCATCCCGTCAAAGGGCACGAAATGGTCTTTAAAGCATTGAAGCAGCTCCATAATCCAAAAATCAAACTGCTTCTTGTCGGGGATGGTCCAATCCGGACAGATCTGGAAGAGAAAGTAAAGGAAATGGGTCTAAACAGCCAGGTTTCTTTCTTAGGTTTCCGAAAAGACGTCAATGCAATATTCTCGTTCTCAGATGCGGCGCTTCTTGCCTCATTCAGTGAAAGCTTTCCATTGGTCCTATTGGAAGCAGCGAACGAAAACGTTCCAATCATCACGACAGATGTCGGCGGTGTAAATGAACTGATAACTTCTCCTGAAAAAGGCTGGGTTGTACCGGTAGGAGATGAAGGGGAATTTGCCAATGCCATCGAATCTGCATACAAAGATTGGGAAATCGGTAAGCTAAGAGACAAAGGAGTAAATCTTCGCCAATTCGCCCAGGAACATTTTTCATTGGACAAGCTCGCATCCTTGACGTGGGATACGTATGCACGCCTCTTGAAAAGAAAAAATTAGTTGTTGTTTTCACTACTTGTTTCGTGTATGTTGATAAATGTAAAAACGGAAACTCATAAAGGAGATTACCTAAAATGTCTCACAAAAAGTCACTCACGTACTATATGATTTTACTCATGCTTTTCATTGTGCCTATCTTCTATTTTAAAACGTATATAGGCCCGCTTCCTCTTTCTGTAGAGGTAATTACGATACCGATATTGGTCCTGGTATTCATCTGGGATTATATAAATGGCCGCATTAAGTTGAATGATCTTCCGATAAAGTGGTTTGCTATCGCTTTCGGAGCATTCCTCGTGATCAGCATCATTTCGATGGTGAAGGCAGTCAGCTACGGTCCGGCTGTGATGGAGATTGCACGTTATCTGTCTTACGTGTTCATGTTCTTCATCGTTGCAAAAGTACAGTTCACGAAGGAGCAATACCGTAACTTTGCGCTATCATTCGGCGCTGCTGCTTTACTGGTTGGATTGTTTGGTGTCTTCCAATATATCTTTAACTTCTCATTGAACAAAGCAGGACTTTACGCTCTTCAAGAAGCAAAAGGCCGCGTCGATTCTACTTTGATCAACCCGAACTACTATGCAGGGTATTTGAATATTGTCATTCCATCTCTGTTCTTATTTTCAGTCGTCTATTTCAAGAACAAAACGGCTCAGCTCCTAATGTTCGTCTTTTATGCGATCTACGTCGTTAACGTCATTTTGACGTATACCCGTTCAGCATGGATGACAATGGCTGCCGGTTTCATTTTGGTCATCTTGATTATGCCGAAGACATTTGTTAGGAACTTTTTCAAGCCTCACATTTTGCTTGCATTTATTGTAATGCTAGTAGGTGTGTACTTTATGCCTGATGTCCAATCCCGTACAAATTCTGCTTTGTATGCGATGGAAGAGTTGGTATTCAAAAAGCATTCCGGTGCGGTTTCCAATGGAGAACACGCCGATGGCGACAATAATGATGAGCCAGAAGTGGAGCAGTCCCCTGAGGATGCCACTACGAATAAAGCCCTCGTTTCCCGCGTTACGCTTTGGAAAACAGGATGGGTAATGTTTAAAGACAATCCGATTCTTGGTGTCGGGATGGGTAACTATTACGTACGCTACAAAGATTTCGTGACCAAATATCCGGAATTGGATATTGGATATGATGAATATTCCGTGCACAACTCTTATTTGAAAGTAGCAGCTGAAACAGGAATCTTCGGAATCCTTGCATTCTTGATGATTTATGTAGTCTACTATTTGAGGCTTGCTGTCCTGTATTTCAGACAGGATACACTTGGAAAAGTGGTTGCTGCTGGGCTATTCGTTGGAGGAGCTACCTTTATGGTGCAGAACCTGTCCAACAACCTGATCTTTATTCCTCAGCTGAATGTTATCTTCTGGATCCTGGCTGGATTGGGAGTCGCGTTCCTGCACCAAAACCAAAAACAAGTAAATTAATCACTTTCATATAGAAAAACAAAAAATCCTGCGAAACTTGTCGCAGGATTTTTTGTTTTTTTTGTAATCTTTTTGAAACCTTTTTTATGATGCTTTCGTCTATATTATTGTCAGAAAATGAGGATTTATCGCTCTTTTTAACTATTTCTCCAGCAAAATATTTTCAGGGAATGAAACAACTGGAAAATATTATATTACAAAGAAATAGAGAAATATGTAAAAAACAGTTGAAAAATCCAATTGATTTGATAGAATAGATTACGAGTTTAATAATTCTAATTCTGCTAATATATGAGTACATACCCATTATGTTGATGAGATTCATATAAATTCCAAAGAATTAATTGGAATAAAGATGGTTCATACGTCATACAGTGGAATTTGTGGGTTTAGGATTATTGACTGCATGTAGTTAATTGATCGGTGCTTCACCGATTCAACTAAATTAAACTTTTTTTCAAAACAGGGAGGAACTAACAAATGGCTTATCAACCTAAGTCTTACCGCAAGTTTGTTGCAACAGCTGCTACAGCTGCTGTCGTAGCATCAGCAATCGCACCTGCTGCTTCTGCAGCTAGCTTCACAGATGTAGCAGACCGCTACAAAGAAGCAGTAGATTACCTAGTATCTAAAGATATCACTAATGGTCTTACTGATACTAAATTCGGAACTGGCGACAACATCAAACGTGTAGACGCTGCAATCATGGTAGCAAAAGCACTAGGACTTTCTGGTGACAACGCTCCTGCAGCTGGATTCACTGATGTTCCTGATCGTGGAGTGAAAGCAGTAAACGCTCTTAAAGAAGCTGGAATTATCAACGGTAAATCTGCAACTAAATTTGGTGCAGATGAATTCATGACTCGCGCTGAAATGGCGAAAGTAATCGCTAACGCTTACAAATTGACTGGATCTAAAGATCTTCCATTCACAGATGTAAGCAAAACTTTCGAACAATATGTAAAAGCTCTTTACGAAGCAGGAATCACTGGTGGTAAAACTGACACTAAATTCGGTTCTGATGCTCAAGTAACTCGTGGAGAATTTGCATTGTTTGTATACCGTGCTGAGCATATGACTCCTGCAACTCCAGAAGTTGTGAGTGTAAGTGCAATTAACGCAAAAAAATTAGAAGTGAAATTCAACGTTGAGGTAAATAAGACAACTGCTGAAAACGCAGGAACTTACAGCCTAGTTGGTGTGCCTGCTGGTACAACTTGGACTCCAGTTCTTCAAGATGATAACAAAACTGTGGTTCTTACATTAAATAATGCAATTCAAAACGATACTACTTTCGTTGCGATTGTAAATGAAGTAGATACTAAAGCTGATTCTACATCTATGACAGATAAATTCACAAAAACTATCAACTTTAAAGATAACGTGAAACCAGTTTATACAGGTGTAACTTATCCTGAAGCTGGAACAGCAGTTTTGAATTTCTCTGAAGACTTAAGCACAAGTGGTAATGTTGCAGTGTATGATGGTAGCACAGATGTTACTTCTTCAATGACTGTAAACTACAGCACCGGTGATGACCAAATTTCAATCAGTGGTTTGACTACGGATAAGGAATATAAAGTTGTAGTAGTTGGTGCTAAAGATCAATCTCTAAACTTAATTTCTGCTCCAGTTGAGGTTTATGTTAAATCAACTGTAAATGAAACTGTAGCTCCAACAATTTCTTCAGTATCAACTGTTGATACAACTACTGTAAAAGTGAAATTCAGCGAGAAATTAAAGCTAATCTCTGCTGGGAAATATGCTAATCTCTCAATTGATGGAACACCTGTAACTGGTGAAACGCAGACTTTTGATTCTTCTACAAATACATTAACAATCACAAAAGCTGGTTTAACTACTCAGGGTGTACATTCATTAGCTATTACTGGATACAAAGACTTATCTAGTAATTCCGGAGCAGATTATACAAAAGCTTCTGCATTTACATTGAGTGCACCAGTACTAGAAAAGACAGAAGTAGTTTCTGATACAACTGATAAATACGTACAATTAACATTTAATGAAGCACCAAATCTTTCAGCAGTTAAAGGTGTTGAGATCACTGGAAGCTATACTACTCCAGATAATGTCCTTAAAACTGTTGGAACAGCAGCAATTGATGAAACTAATGATGTCATTGTGGTTGGTAACACAATTAAAATTAAAGTAACTGGATTTGAAGCTGGAAGTTATAAATTAAGCATTCCTGCAGCTGGTATCTCCGATGGTACAACTGCTAGAACTTCAGCTTTAGATGTGGCATTTACATTGAATGCTTCATCTGATACAGCAACTCCTGCAATTAGCAATATTTATATTCCTGGGGAAAATGCTTCTGCTGTAGGTGGTCCTGCTACTGTTGCAAGAAATACTTTCTATGTAAAATATTCAAAATCAATGGGCTCTACGGCTGTTAACCCAGATAACTACATGATTGATGGTGTTAAAGTATTTGATTCAGCTGTATTTGTTGGAGACAAGACTTTAGTTAAATTAACTCTTAAAGACGGTTCAATCGCTCTTAGCGGAGACCGTTCGTTCCAAATCTCTAACAGTGTTAAAGGTGAAAATAACGTTGCAATTAATAGTTTCAGTTCAACTGAAAACTTATCTGAAAACGTTATGCCTGTATTAAGCTCAGCTACTTTAGTAAATGCGACTGACATTAATCTTACATTCTCAGAAGCAGTACATGATGCTGAACTTGTTCAAGCAGCTGCTGGAGATGACTTTGAAGTGTATGTAGATGGAGTTAAAGCAGGAATTGCATCCGTAGGTACTGGAACTACTGCAGATGACAAAAACTTAGTAGTAACTTTATCTACTGGAATTACTGCAACTCAACTTGCTAACAGTACTATTACTGTTAAAGTAGCAGATACTACTGATGGCATGGATTTAAAAGGTAACCCATTGACATACGATACAGTATTAACTGTTGCTAAGTAATATTAAGAAAAATTAATTGGAAAAGGGCTGCCAAGCATTTGGCAGCCCTTTTCGTAAAAGATAAGCTTATTTTTTCAAAAGAAATTTAATTTCAATGAATATAGACTTATAAAAAGTAGGAATGATTTTTACTTTTCCTCAACTACTCAATATAATATTTACATTGAGGGTTACATCGTGTTCAAAATCTTAAAATTGGTGCTGTTCCCCAACACTCTAAAGTATAAATGTCAGTAAAAGAATTCTCAAATGGGATATTTCGTGTGTAGAGGTTATTTAAGGAATTGTGCTAAGTAAATATAGAGTTTTCTCATGTTCTATTCAACTACCCGATAATTTTTATAAAGTTAAAATTTAAAAAAATGTTGATTTTACATAAATATCTCTAATATTCAATCAAACGTTTTATTAATTTAAATTAATGTGAGTATTGTAGAAAGAGTTCGGTATAAAGATACCTTTTAATTAGTCATCTGACTTATGGATCATAACAGAGATTTGGTACAGATGTAATCATAGTAAGTTTTTTTAAAAAGTTCCAGTTAAAGAGCAACAGGGGTTTAAGTGAAAATTATATTAATTAATAAAACTATAATATTGGTACCTGATCCCCAACCCTCTAAAGTGTGAAAGATAGTTAAAAGGCTCTATGGAGATAATTCTCCATAGAGCCTTTTCATTTGTAGAATACATTAAAGCAATGCAGTTGAATTGGAAATCCTGTTTTCTTATGTTGCACCATTTGACAAATTCCTCAAGTGGAATGGTAGCCAAATGTAGATTTAACATAGATATCTCCAATATTTAATCAAACGTTTGATTAATTTAAATTATGCTGAATTTTGTAAGAAAATGTAGGCATTTAGAGTCTATTTATAATTTGCCTTCTGACTAATGAATTATTAAGAACGTATGAGGATAGCTACAATTAGAGTAAGTTTTCTCAATGAAAAATCCCCTGTCAAATAGCGACAGGGGATTTTATTAATGATCATATTAATGTATAAAACTACAAAGATCTGCCTCCTGCAATTAGCCCAGATGCAATAGTTCCTTCCAAACCACCAACAAAATCACTCGCAGCAGCAAAATCTTGATTAACATCATGCGTAGTAGTGATATTAGTAGGCTTACTTTGCTCTAGACTCAAACTTGATACATCCACCACATTAGGCACTTCAGCACGATATACAAACAGTGCAAACTCTCCACGTGTCACGTTGGCATTGGATCCGAATTGCGTAGCAGTTTTGCCTTGAGTGATATCATTTTCATAGAGTGCTTTAACGTATTGCTCAAAAGTTTTGCTGACATCTGTGAAAGGCAGGTCGGATGTTCCTTTGAGATCATAGGCAAGAGCAATTACTTTTGCCATTTCGGCACGTGTCATGTTAGCTTGCGGATCGAAGGTAGTGGCTGATTTACCGTTGATGATGCCGGCTGCTTTAAGGGCATTTACGTATTTCGCTCTATCAGAAGGTACATCTGTGAATCCGGAAGCTGGAGCAGAATCTACGTTTAGGTCCAATACCTTTGACACCATGACAGCTGCGTCGATTCGTTTGATGTTCATATCAGTACCGAATTTATCAGCGCTCACACCTTGTGTGGCGTTTTTTGATAGAAGAAGGTCTACTGCCTCCTTGTAGCGGTCTGAAACATCTGTGAAGCTTGCTGCAGCAGCTGCTGGTGCAATAGCTGTTATCACTACCGCTGCTGTAGTCATGGATGCTGCGAATTTACGATAATTTAGTGGTGTACTCATCTTATTCTTCCTCTCATTTAAAACTACAAAATTTATTTTCCTTAAATATATAAATAGAAATAATATGTAGTAAATATGGATAATTTAAACTCTATATACTCATTCTATCAAAAGAAAACAATGATATAGTTGTTATTTTGTTCCATTTAAGAAACGCCTGTGATTTTTCCTTCTAAAGTCCTTCTTCATATTAAATTTACAATGACGATAATAAGTAATAAGGCATGCGCTGAAGGGGGAAGAAAAAGATGGATTCATACGAGTGTTTAAGAAAAATTCAAACAGCAGTAGACGAGCATGATTTGGTTTCTACACGTATTTATATAGAAGAAAACCTGGAGTGGCTGAAGGATAATCGACACCTGCTAAAAGGAAATGCTAGGGAGCTTTTCGATTTTATTTTGGCAAGAAATGATAAGGGAGAACAGCCATTGACAAGACCTGAGATAATGGCTGTGAATGCGATCAATGCGTATGCAAAAAAGTTTGATCTTCGCGGGCTTAAGCTCAGCATTAAAAACCATGCAGCGCTTCTTCTAAAAGACGAAATACGGCAGTATTTAAACACTGATGCCAAAATCATTCTGGAGGGTATGGGAGCCATAGAAAAAAGTCAAAATTAAAATAAGGATAGGAATTGTGCCATGCACGTCCTATCCTTTTTCATATTCATCCAACTGCAATGTTGGAAATGCTGTTAGCAAAATACACTTTGCTGATTCCAATGATTTTTAAAAAGTGAAGCATTTTTTTCATGGAGTATTCTTTATATTCTTCTAATATAGTGAGGTCATGTATTACGGCTATATTGCCATTTTGATTTTTCAGAACTGGCATTAAATCAAAACATTCACGTGAGTTATAGGTTAAGGGGTGAGGATGATTATGTTCTGAATACGTGTAGACGACACCTTCTCCAATTTTATTCGAAAAACTCATGAAGTCGAATGAAAAAACAATAACATTGTCTTGATCAAGAAAAGAGGGTTCAATCTTCATTTCAAGTTCATTCATTTCATCTTGCACCTCCTGGAATTGGTAATTGATTCTTTATAACTATAAATTAACAGGTTGATAGAAATAATGTATATCTAATGTATCGTGATGTAAAGAGAATAAATAGGAAATGGGGACTGTTTTCAGGGGTTTTCTACATTTCTTATAACTAGAAGCATATTCCTGAAAGAATAACTATAGGAGAAAATGAATAAAAAAAGACACCCTGACTTGGCAGGGTGTTAAAGGTAGAGGTATTTTTCTGATAACTTTGTCGTTCAGTAATGGTACAATTAGAATAGTGGTGGAAGTTCTTGAGTTTGTGAGAATAATGGCGGAAGTTCCGCGTTCTCTTGTTTACTTACATTCAATGTAGCTCCGGCACCAAAAACCAAAAGAGAAGCAGCGATAATAGCAAAAAGTGTTTTTTTCATTATTTTTCCTCCTTTTATTGTCAAAATAATTAGATAGTATAGAATAGTTATTAACTATATTAAATCACAAATTGAATTTTAAGCAATATCGAATCAGAAGTGATTAGAGAGATGAAATAGGTATTTTTACCTTCAAAGCGAATCTGCATGATGAAAAATATAACTTTAGGAATATTTAGGGGCGGATTAATTGATGGACTTTTCAGTTATTGGTAAAAAAATTCGGGAATTAAGAAAATTGATGGGACTATCTCAGGAAGAATTAGCAGAGGGGATTTGTACCCAAGCGCAGATCAGCAAAATTGAAAAAGGCGATGTGTATCCATATGCCTCCACGCTATACTTGATCGCTCAGCGGCTGGGTCTTGATGTCAATTATTTCTTTGACATCGGAACGACACCAAGGATTGATTATGTTCAGGAAGTTGAGGAGGTTCTTGGGTCGGCGAGAAGAAGAATGAGCTACTCAGAAATGTTGGAAATCGTGAAGTCCGAGGAAAAAAACCCTTTATTTACTCAAAATAAGAAGAATCAGCAGCTGCTTCTGTGGCACAAAGGAATTGCAGCCTATATTTTAAACAAAAAAAATCGTGATTGGTCGATTTCCTGTTTGAAAGATGCAATATCCATGACTCAATCCTCTGAGAAGGTATTTTCGGAAAGGGAGATTGAGATTTACCTTTCTCTGGGAACCATCTATTCTGAGGAGGGTGACTTTGATGCGGCGCTCAATATTTATAAATTGGCTAAGGAACATCTAGAACTGCTTCCATATGTTAAAGATGTCAGTATTAAACCGAAGCTATTTTATAATATTGCCAGAGCTTATACTCGACAGGAACGCTTTGAAGAATCCATTGAGCATTGTAAAGAGGCGATTAATTACTGTATCAAAAAGGATAACTTGTACTGTTTGGGTGAACTCCACTACCATCTAGGCTACAATTACGAACTCGAAAACAAAATCATGCTGGCAATAAAATATTTTGAAAAGGCATTGTTTATTTTCAAGCTCCAGAAAGATGAGAAATACATTGCGTTCATTTCTGATAAAATCGATAAGTTGAAAGTTGTAAAAGAATGAGAGAAGAGGCCGCTAAGCCTATTCCCTCGTTTTTGCTTCCTTCACTTCAAATGAAGCACCAATTCTTCTGTTGCCTCTAATAGAGGTCATTCTATAGAAACCGGGTGTGAGCATTTTAACTGGAATAGTGGTTGTGTAAGCACCATTTGGAGGCATCATAATTTCTACCAATGTAACTGGACCATCTGCATCTGAATATTTAAATTCTTTCCACTCGCTGCCGGTCCACTTCTCAAGGTGCCCACCTATTCCAGTAGTCATATAGTCAGTTCCCAAATTGGTCGTACTTACTTTTACAGTTTCTGAAGGATAATAAACATCTTTATCAACATCAATTCTATAATTCTCATATTTGTAGGGAACGAAAATTCTACTATATGATGTTTCCTCAACTTTATCATCAGGATTTATCAAAACACTCTTCATATAATATGCTTTATTTTGATCATCTAATAGTTTTAAGTAGCCGTATCGGTGCTTAGTTTTATCTAAGATTAACTTTTTAATCAATTCAAATTCGTTTTTATCATCATTATAATGATATAGAGAAGACTCGTAGGTATATCCTTCTTTTATTAGCTTTGGTACATCGACTTTAATGTACTCGCTTCGCTCCATGATTTTACCACCGTGATAATCTAGACTTGTTAAGTCACCAAAACCCGACTTTTTGAAAGACGCATCCAGTGATTGAATATAAGATTTGCTGGAGAATATAACAGCATGGTCCATTATCTCATGGTTGATGGGGAATGCTTCATGGGGCAAGTCCATCCCGGGTGGTTTGCTTTGAATCTTTTGGACACTGCCATGCTGAGATTCGCAGCCTCCTAATAAAACCAGCACAATTATAATTAAAGTAGAGAAACGTTTAAACAATACCATCTCCTCCGAATACTGTTTTGCTTATATTTAAATCACCAAGTATTATGAGTTACCCGATAAATTAATGAGGGGATATGACGCAATGCCTATTCCCTAGTTTTTGCTTTCTTTACTTCAAATGCAGCTTCGAAGCTATTTTCCCCATCCTTATTAATCACCCTATAGAAACCAGGTGTAAGTTTATTCACTGGAATGGTGTTGGTGTGGCTCCTATTAGGGGGGATTATCTTTAAGATCATTTCTGAGTAAAGTACATATTGATAATGCTTCCACTTGGTGCCGGTCCACTTTTCCAGATATTCATCTGTGCCAGTTCCCATTTTCTTAGTCCCCAGATTAGTCGTTCGAACTTTTACAGTTTCATTGGGGTAATAAACATCTTTGTCGACATCTATTCTGTAATTCCTATACTTATAGGGAACAAAGATTCTCCTAAAGGACTCTTCCACAACATCTTTTTCAGGATTAATCAAAACACTCTTCATATAGTAAGCTTGATTTTCATCTTCTAATAATTTTAAATAGGCGGAGCGTTGCTTGGTTTTATCCAATATTAACTTCTTCATTAGCTCGAATTCTTTTGTAGTATTATTGTAATGATAGAGGGAAGTCTCATAGGTATCACCATCTTTTATATGCTTCGGAGCACCGATTTTAACTTTTTCGCTTCGTTCCATAATTTGGACCATACGATAATTCCTAGCTGCAAAATCACCGAAGCCAGACTTTTTAAAAGAGGCATCAAGTGAATCAACGAAAGATTTGTTGGAGAATTCCAAAGGGGGATCCAACTTTTTATGCTTGATCGGAACTCCTTGATTTGGCAAGTCCATCCCTGGAGGTTTGTTTTGAACCGTCTGGACACTCGCATGCTGAAATTCGCATCCTCCTAATACCACCAATAAAAGGATAATTGCTGTAGATAAACGTTTAAACAATTCCCTATCCTCCAAATCGTTGTTGTTTTAGGATCAGATCAAGTACTTTGAGAAACCCGTTAAAATAATGAGGAAAGAGGCAGCTAAGCCTATTCCATCGTTTTGATTACCGACACTTGAAAGGTAGCAGCAATCCTTTTAGTATCTGATTGATCGGTTACTCGATAGTAGCCGGGTGTAAGGGCTTTTACTGGAATGGTATTGGTGTGGCTGACTCCTGGAGGTAATACGATTCCAACATCAGCTACTGCTTGTTGGTATTTATAGGATTGCCATTTGCCATCACGCCACTTCTCAAGGTATACGCCAAGCCCAGTCAATAGATCCTGGGTTCCGAGATTGGTTAATTTAACCTTCACAGTATCCAAGGGATAGTATACCTTTTGATCCACATCAATACGGGCATTCTTAATATCATATAGAACGAAAATTCGCCTGTAAGTTTTTTGGACTTCTTTCTTTTCCGGGTTTATTAAAACATTTTTTATATAGTAAATTTGATTTTGATTGTTGGAAAGTTTGAAATAGCTGTACCGGTGCTTCGTATTATCTAACACCATCTTTTTGACAAGCTCGAATTCTTTTTTATCCACATTATAATGATAAAGAAAAGTATCATAGGTATAACCTTCTTTGATCAGCCTAGGAACATCGATTTTAACGGACTCGCCTTCTTTCAATAAATCGTATAAAGGATGTGCCGTCCCTCTGTCCAATCCTCCCATTCCCACTTCTCCAAGCCCAGATTTTATGAACAAATCATCGAGAGATTGGATGTAAGACTTGCTATAATATTTAATGGACTGATCTACCTTCGCGTGGTTTATGGGCTCTGCTTGAGCGGGAATATCGTTTATAGGCTCCGCACCTTGGCCAGCCTTTACACTTCCATTTTGAGGTGATTCACATCCACCTAATACCCCTAATAAAATTACTATTGCTGCAATGCGTTTAAACATCCAGATCCTCCTAACCATGGCTGCTTCTAATAATTATCAGTTACAGTTAATGGAATATTTACCACTTTGACGAAAGCAATGTGGAAAAGGTTGCGTAAATGGAAGGATTAAAAATAAACCAATATTTTCTTTAATAACATAAGTTATCCAAGATGACTAATATTTTCATATTTTATCTTGTAACTAGGACATAATATGGTAAAATATATTTGTAGTAAAATTCCTGTTTTGAACTTTATAGAAGCGCGTGGGTGAAGGTTGAGCCGGAAAAGGACATTCGTTAATGGGACGGATGTTCTTTTTTTGTGTCTATTTACGCATGACATTAGTCTTTATTTTTGCTATTTTATAACTTTATATATTAATTTTTTACAAGTTTCGCTATAATTTTAATTGCATCCATATATTAGGAGTCGAATTTGGATATTTTTTAGGAGAAAAGGAGAGTTATTTCATTGGCAATTGCAACGTTAAGAAAAAAGCTGGCATGGGGAGTTCTTGGAGCCCTATTGTTCACTCAAGCCACGGCAACAGGTGCAAGCGCTGCTGTCCAGGTATCGCCTGGGGTAACGCACGATCAAACCTCTACGACTGTCTCAGGCTATTCACAGTCGATCAATACCCTTGATATTAATTTAAACGATCCATACACGAAACTTGAAATGGGAATCCCGAACCCGATTAATTCTACTGCAACGGTAAGTAATATGGCAAAAAGAGATACAACTGAAGGCCATCATGTGGTAGGGGCAGTCAATGCATCCTTATTTCACACGGACACTGGTTTCCCGGCATATTTGCTTTCACAAGGGAACCGGCTGCTTAATTTAGGTGCTGTATCGAATCAATCGAATGATTTTATGTACGTACCGGCTGCATTTGGAATCAATGCAAGCGGGTTGGGGCAAATCAGTCCTTTTAATCTTCAAATATATATTTCACACCACAATCAAACGTATAGCTTGAATTCGTTTAACAGAGTAAGAAATGAAAATGAAAGCATCTTGTACACATCGGCATATAGCTATGACCATACCCGCACAAACCAGTTTGGCCTTGAAGTAGTAGTTACTGGTGTTCCTAAATCAGTGGACTACGGTTTGACATACGGCGAAGAGGTCAAAGGAAAAGTTACTAGCATTCGTCCCTATGGTCAATCTACAAGTGCTTCCATCCCGAAAGACGGGTATGTTATTTCTGCACAAGGTACAGCTGTCGATCAAATACGTGATTTAAAAATCGGCGATGAAGTTTCCCTGTCAGTTGATGTAGATGATAAGTGGAAAAATTCTCAGTTCATGCTGGCAAGCGGACCGCTCCTTGTCCAGAATGGAAAAGCTAATATGACTATCGACGCTACCAGTCCGAGAAATACTACAAGGAGCCCTCGTACGGCAGTTGCTGTTGATGCGACTGGATCCCGAGTGTTCTTTGTGACAGTCGACGGAAGGCAGTCAGGCTTCAGCAAAGGGATGACACTGAAGGAATTCGCTGACTACTTAGCGTCCATGGGGGCTTACTATGCATTAAACTTGGATGGCGGCGGCTCCACGGCTATGGTAGCCCGTCAGCATGGTGATGAGTATGCTTCGCTTGTGAATCAGCCATCCGATGGCGTGGAAAGAAGAGTCAGTGCAACATTGAATGCAGTCAGTACGGCACCGAATGGTACACCGACTTATGTAGAAGCGAAGCAAACGTCACCTGGCGTCATCGCAAAAGGTGCATCAGTTGGATTCCAAGTAACTTCAGTCATGGACCAATACTACAACAAATTGAATGTCGACAGCAGCAAAGCCCTATTCTCTGTTGAAGGATCTGTCGGTCATTTTGAAGGAAATCAATTTGTTGCAGACCAAGCAGGAAAAGGCACCGTCGTTGTTAACTATCAAGGCGGGATTGCTCGTGTACCTGTGACAGTCGTAGATGAGGTCGGCAAGCTGAGTGTGGCGCCAGCATCTATTTATGCCGGGCCGGGAGATGCCACTTCATTAAAAGTCACAGCTGTTTCTTCTAATGGGCAGCCGATGATCTTTAATCCAAGTGCCGTAAGTTTCACTGTGAATGGAAATGTAGGGACAGTGAATAATCTGACATTTACCGCAGGCAATGTAGAAACGAAAGGAAGCATCACAGCCTCCTACGGATCGCAAAAGATTACTATTCCAGTGGAAGTAAGCACAAAACCATATGTGCTTCACAGCTTGAATAATGCATATAACTTGTCTATGGTGAATTCGAACGCAGCAAGCTCTATTGCTTCTGAGACCGTTCTGCAAGCAAAAGAAGGGGCTGCGTCTCTGAAATTGAGCTATGACTTTACGAATACCGGAACTGCTGTATCTGCTGCTTATATGACGGCACAGCAGCCAATGGCCATTCCAGGAAAGCCGCAAAAGCTCGGAGTATGGGTGTACGGCGATGGAGCAAAACATTGGCTGAGAGGAAAAGTATTGGATGCTAACGGCAAAGAGTATACGGTTGATTTCACAGCTTACGGCGGATTGAATTGGTATGGTTGGAAATACGTCAAAGCAAGCATTCCAAGCGGCATTGCCTACCCAGTGAAATTCAGCAGCATCTATCTGGCTGAACCGGAAGCAGCATTGAAAAATAGAGGGTTCATTTATTTGGACAAACTTCAGGCAGAATATACCGCTGATACAATTGAACCATCATTCCAGGCAGATTCTTCAGCTAAGGTAGTGGATACTGCGAAAAAATGGACTATCACATTCAGCACACCAATGTTAAGCTCAACGATCAATAATCAAACCATTTACGTAGAGGACAGCAATGGAAACAGGCTTTCTTCAACAGTAAAACTTGAAAGTGATAAAACAGTTACGGTAGCGGCGCCAGCGGGAGGATATGCCTCCGGAAAAACTTATGAGCTGGTCGTAACAAGATACGCACGTTCAACAAGCAGCATCTTAGGAAAGAATGATCATTATACGCAGTTTAAAGTAAAATAAGGCATGAAAAAACGCTTGAGGTCCCATAGGGCCACAAGCGTTTTTTGTTTGTTTTTATTGAATTGGGCTAGCTGTCCAGCTGCTGAAATCCGGGTTTTCCTTTAAAATCATTTCTTTAGGGAAAACAAAGGACCATGGCTTGGTTGTGTTTGCTTTTACTTCAAAGTCTTCCAGGGTAAATCCGCCTCTTGCGACAACTTCACCTGCAGCATCTTTAATTTCAAGTGGAAGCTGCTGGAGTTTGATCGCTCGTGAGTTTCCATTACGGAGCAGGATGGTGACGTTCAAGTTCCCGCTGTCCATAAATTTAGCTGACAGCCCCATCAAGTTAAACTCTTTTGGATTAGGCTTAGGAACCGATTTCACAATTTCCTCTAATTTAGATTTGTCCTCTTCGGAAAGCTGGGCTTCCCAAGTTGGCTCCAAATCAAGGCGATGCGGTTGAAGGGAGCTGACGTTGAAGGCAAGCTTCCAGTTGTCTGAAGGGATTTCTTCCGTTAACAGGAAATCCTTCTCGAAGGTAAATACCCAAGGTCGGCTGCTCTCTGCCGGGATTTCCCCGATTTCCGCGAAGTCGAATTCTTTTCTTCCGAATATCGATCCGTCTTCCTTCATTAATAACAGCTCTACGTTTTCCATTTTTATCGGTTTCTGAAGGCTGTTCCGGACAAAAGCGGTCACTGCGACCTGCTGCCCATCATTTGACATCTCCACTCCGGCCAATGAAATCTGGTTCGGCTTTAATGGGGAAAGTTCATTGTTCAAGAAACGAAATACGTATTCTTGTTCTTTCTCTAAATTCCAGGCAGGGTGGAAGGAGAGGGCTGTTTCTACCTCTTCTTCCTGCCTTTGATCCTGTTCGTTCACAAGGTCAGAAGAAGAAACTGTATCATCCAATCCTGTTTTTTTAACTTCGGAAACCTTCTTTTTGAAAAAAGGGAACATTTCTTCCACTCCTATTCAGTACTTCGTTTTATTATAATTTCTTTAAAAAATTCATCCCTTCGAGGGAAATGTCTCTTTGCAGAATGGCATAAGTCTCTTGGAAAATCTCCAATCCTTCACGCTGATAGATGCGCATTGGATCTTCCTGTTGATAGTAGCGGAGGCCGATGCCTTCTTTCAGACGGGTCATTTTTTCTAAATGCTTGATCCAGTGGTGGTCAAGAAAAGAAAGCATAAATGACTTAAATGTCTGCTCAAGATTCATGGTTTCTGCAAACTTATCAATTTTTGCGTCAGTTTCGACCCATGCTTTTTTAAACAGATCTTCAATTTCTGTGCGCTCATTCACATCCTCTGGCATTGCAACTGGTGTGAATAAAAGCTGATTGGCAATGGAAGCAGCATGATCCAAATGCCATTCCTCTGGGATTTGATCTTCTGGACAAGCATCAATAACTGCATTTTGCAGCGTTTCTTCCACCATGCCTTTGAAGCGTTTGACAATGCCTTCACCAGTCAACAATTGATTACGGAGCGAATATAAAACGTTTCGCTGCTCATTGATGACATCATCCAGCTTTAAGTTATATTCCCTCATGGCATAATTGGCGCCTTCCACGATCCGCTGTGTTCGCTCGATAAATTCATGGATGTTTTTATAGATGGCAAGTCCATCTTCATTGAATTTAACCTTTTTCGATATCTTTTCTAAGTCGTCCTTGGCAAAGCGTCTGAACATATCATCTTCCAATGAGATGAAGAACTGGCTTGAACCTGGATCTCCCTGGCGTCCTGAGCGTCCGCGAAGCTGGTTGTCGACCCTGCGGCTTTCGTGTTTTTCAGTACCGATGACATGGAGGCCGCCTAATTCAGCTACTCCAGCACCAAGGATGATATCGGTTCCGCGTCCAGCCATATTCGTCGCAATTGTGATCTGACCCTTTCGGCCGGCAAGTGAAATCAATTCAACTTCCTGTTCAACGCTCTTTGCGTTCAGCAGTTCATATGTAAGTTTTTCTTTATCCAGGTACTTAGCCACTTTTTCAGATTGAAGGATGGAAGTTGTCCCAATCAGGATCGGCTGTCTTTTTTTGTGTCGGTCTTTTACTTCTTCAACAACTGCCGCATATTTTTCATGGGTGTCTTTGTAGACTCTGTCGCTCATATCGTCACGGATTTTCGGTTTGTTTGTTGGAATCGGGATGACGTTCATACCGTAAACCTGCTGGAATTCTTTTTCTTCCGTTTTAGCCGTTCCGGTCATACCGGATAATAAAGGATACATGCGGAAGTAATTTTGAATCGTGATTTGAGCCTGTGTTTTATTTTCATCCGTAATCTGAAGGCCTTCTTTTGCTTCGATTGCCTGATGCAGCCCGTCGCTCATTGTACGGCCTTCCATTATGCGCCCTGTGAACATGTCGACCAGAAGAACTTTCCCTTCATGGACGATGTAATCCACGTCTCGTTCAAACATAACATGGGCACGCACTGCTTGAATGACATAATGGTAAAGCGTTTGATGTTCCACTTCATAAAGGTTATCGACCCCGAAAGCCTTCTCGACTTTTTCGATGCCGGTTTCCGTCAGGCTTGTCGCTTTGGTTTCATCGTCGAAATCGTAGTCCACTTCTTTTTCAAATCGCTTTGCTAGCCGTGCAGCAATATAATGAAGCTCTGAACTTGATGGCATCTTCCCTGCGATGATCAAAGGAGTCTTAGCCTCGTCAATCAAGACGCTGTCGACTTCATCAATAATGGCATAATGGTAAGGGCGTTGAACCTTATCATCATTGCGCTGCGCCATATTGTCGCGCAGGTAGTCAAACCCGAATTCAGTTCCGACACCGTATGTAATATCAGCTTGGTAAGCCGCTTTCTTTTCTTCCGGCTGCATAAGCGGGAGATTCAGCCCAACCGTCAACCCGAGGAATTCATGGATTTTCCCGATCTGCTCGCAGTCCCTTTTCGCCAAGTAGTCGTTGACAGTGATGACATGGACCCCTTTACCTTCTAAAGCCCTTACATAGCAGGGGAGGGAAGCGACAAGCGTTTTTCCTTCACCAGTTGCCATCTCAGAGATATTTCCTTCGGCAAGGACCAGTCCGCCAATCAACTGAACGTCGTAATGCCTCATGCCAAGAACGCGCTTCCCGGCTTCGCGGACGACAGCAAAAGCATCCAGTTTGATATCATCGACGGTTTTTCCGTTTTGAAGCTGTTTTTTGAACTCCCCGGTTATATTTTTCAGGTCCTCATCAGAGAAAGAGGAGTATTTATCTTCAAGGTTATTAATCTTTTCAACCATTTTATAGTACTTTTTGAGGTACCTAGAATCATTGGATGTGGCTTTTTGAAAAATCTTCAGCATTTTCTAATTCTCTCCTTAATATACAGGTGTAAGCCATCGTTACTTAATCTTATCAAAATCGACAATAAAAGACTATAGACTTCAATAATTAGTAAAATTATGCAACTTTTTGGACTTTTAAACGTCTATATATTATGTGAAAGGTTTCATATTACATAATTCGGGATAAAAGTATGATAGAATGCAACGAAATTGTAAAAAAATTTTATATGAAACTACGAAGTTAAATGATATAATCATCAAGGAATATTTTTATAAAGGCCAGTCTTTAAAACAATGGTTTACAAAAATATAGCAATATAAATTCAAAACAAACTGGATATGATATGTACGAGGAGGTTACGCATGATTTACTTCACTCTGGTGTTATGTTTCATTGCCTCTATTGTGTTGACACCAATCGTAAAAAAATTCGCACTTGCAATCGGTGCTACTGATGCCCCGAATCACCGCAAGGTCCATCAAAAAGTTATGCCACGACTTGGTGGTCTGGCTATCTATATAAGCTTCCTCATCGGATTATTTTTCCTTAAGCCCGAAGGCGGACCATTCATGCCGATTCTAATCGGCAGCATCATCATCATTGCAACTGGTATGCTGGATGATCTGGTTGAACTCTCAGCTAAACTGAAGCTGCTCGGCCAGCTGGTCGCAGCATGCATTGTTGTTTTCGGAGGGGTGCAGCTTGAATACATCAACCTTCCTTTCGGTGGAGAGCTTCATTTTGGATTCCTAAGTATTCCGATGACAATTATCTGGATCGTGGGGATTACAAATGCCATCAATTTGATTGACGGGCTTGACGGCCTGGCAGCAGGCGTCTCATCCATAGCGCTGATCATCATCAGCTTTATGGCGTTCCTGAAAGGCGATCCTTTTGTAATGAGTGTCGCACTGATTGTTCTGGGAAGTACAGTAGGATTTTTGTTCTATAATTTCCACCCGGCAAAAATTTTCATGGGGGATACGGGAGCTTTATTCTTAGGCTACATCATATCCGTATTATCCCTGCTCGGGTTCAAAAATATTACAATGTTCTCATTAATCATCCCTGTTATTATTCTCGGGGTGCCGATTTCTGATACCATCTTTGCCATCATTCGAAGATTCGTGAACAAGCAGCCATTATCCGCGCCGGATAAATCGCATTTGCACCATTGCTTGCTCCGTATCGGATTTACGCACAGGCAGACTGTTTTGGTAATCTACGCAATCGCAGCAATGTTCGGTATGGCAGCCATCATTTTCTCCATGGCAAAACTTTGGGGAGCAGTCATTGTCTTAGCCGTTCTAACACTTGCCATCGAATTGTTTGTGGAAAGTGTAGGATTGGTCGGAAAAGATTATCAGCCGATTTTAAAATTCGTGAGAACACGAAATGCGAATATGAGAAACCGATAAAAACCCGCAGCTGCGGGTTTTTTCTTTTGAAGCCACAGTATTTGATGCTGTGGCTTTTTGGTGCAATTACACACTTAAGGAAAGGAGGGAGGAATAATGTATTCAAACTGGGCGGGAATAGACACGTGATGTAGTGAAAGAAGGGACGAAGTGTTTATTCAGCGTAAATATGAACACAAAATGTGATAAGAGGTGGGGGAAGTGTTTGGACCGAGTGGGAATGGACGTTAAATGCGGTGGGAGGAGTAATAATGTGTTCAATTTGAGCAGAAACTAAGGTGGTCGGGGATCATGCCATCAGTGGCTTTGAATTTGGGGCTGGGCAGGGCGAATTCTTGAAGGATATCATGAAAAAAGCATTCCCGAAGGCCAAAGTTGAAGCGGTTTTTGATATTAATGGATAGGACCGGGTGGTTTTTTGTGAATTATAGCCTTCTTGCCCGTATAGGAGGAGGTTTTTTGGGAGCTATGCGCCGGAAATTGGGGTCTATGCGCGGGAAACGGATTCTTATGAGCCGTCTCATGTCCTCTATGCGCGAGAGTTATCTCCCTATGCGCTAAAACCCCCACGCTATGTGCTACTTAGAATAATTCTAATCTAGACCCAGCCTCGCCCAAACCCACCGCACCGCCCAGGCAAACACCGTCAACTCTTAAATCTGATACCCGCTATCCAATATCTCTGCATTTTCCCCAATAACTATGGACAAAATAAAAAAAACCGCTGGATGCCCAGCGGCCTTCATTCTTACCTAATGTTGTTTTCGTATAGAGCTTAATTATTCGAATCGAAATCGGAATTATTCTGTGCACTTTCTGATGGATCTGAATCTGTAGAAGATGAATCTTGGTCATCTGCATTCGCATAGCCGTCGCCTGCATTGATGCCAAGCTGCTGCTTCAGCATTTCTTTTGTTGTATCCAGTTTATCTTCATCCAACTCATAATAGTAAACCCCATCAATTGTTGCATCATTACCTGCAAGAGTGAAACTTTGGATATCAAGGCTGCCTTTCGTTGCGTAGCTTGCAAATGATTTCATTTCACTGAACGTCATGTTGGTTGTCATGTTATCGCCGATTGCTTGAATGATATCGTCGTATTTAGAGACTGCACCAACAGATGTAGCTTTTTTCATTACAGCTTTCATGATCTCTTGCTGTCGCTGCCCGCGTTGGATGTCGCTGTCCTGCTTTCTTGTCCTGGCCAATGCAAGAGCTTCTTCGCCATTTAATAGCTGTCTTCCAGGCTGAAGGTTGATGGCATTATGGTTGTCTTCAGAATCTTTTTCATGGAGTGTATAAGGCACGTCGGCTTCAACTCCACCTAACGCATCCACAACATCCATAAACGCGTAGAAATTCATCCTCACGTAGTAGTCGACCGGGATATCCAGTAAATTTTCCACTGTATCAATTGTAGCCTTAGGTCCACCATATGCATGGGCGTGTGTAATTTTCGTCTTTTCTTGAATCTTAGGGACATATACATAAGAATCCCGGGGGATGCTCAATAATTTTACGGAATTGTTCTTTTTATTCAAAGTTGCGAGAATCAATGCATCAGATCGTGTGCCTTTACCGAAATGGCGGGATTTACTGTCATCGATCCCAATGAATAGAATGGAGACATTATCTTCTCTTGGGTCAACCTTTGCTTGTCTAAGAGGTGATTTTTCACGATTAATCTCTTCGTGGGATTCATTGAAGACGGTTTCTGTTTTCTTGTAAAGGTAGGCAGCATATGTCGCTGCTGAAGATCCGAGTAAGAGAATCGGAAAAATTAAAAACCAAAAAATTCTTCTTCTACGCTTCTTTTTCCGGATTTGTTTCTTCGTCATTCTATCCATTAAGTAATGCTCCTTTTTGAAGTATTCACATTTCAGAAAAAAACCAATATTTTGTCAATTAAAAGCGCCAAAGGAAGGAGCCGATCAAAAATGGCCCTAAAGTATTTGGCGAAAAATGACACTTCATGATAATTTTACTATGTTTTGGGTGGTTCGTAAAATAGAACTTTTTACAGATGTGCCTGCAAATCGTTCAATCACTTCACATCTTCCTCCAAATACACCACATCCCCTTCAGTAAGGATGGCTTGGCCATTGGTGAGTTCTGTCATCCATTCGACAAATTTTTCTTTTTCCTGCTCAACGGCATACGTTTCCACTTCGACTTGATCGAGGTAATGGATTTCCTTGATGGGGTAGATGGATGAGCGGAGTTCGTTCTCCACTTTTCCAAGCCATGTGTAGTCGATCTTCGTACGCATGAGGCGCATGAGCCGGCGCTCGACGACGCCTGTAGCGTTGATGCCTTCAGACGTGGCTTTCCCGTAGGCGCGGATCAGTCCGCCTCCACCTAATTTTATGCCTCCGAAGTATCTGGTTACGACAACAACCGTATCCTTTAAATCGCGCTTTTTCAACACTTCGAGCATGGGGACTCCGGCTGTTCCGGAAGGCTCTCCATCGTCGTTTGCCTTTTGGATTTGATTGTGCTCGCCAATCATGTAAGCGGAGCAGTTGTGGTTTGCGTTGGGGTGCATTTTCTTGATCTTAGCGATGAAAGCTTGAGCGTCTTCCTCGGATTCTACTCGATTTATATAGGAAATGAAACGAGACTTTTGAATGATAATTTCATGGTCGCCTCTGCCTTTGACGGTATAGTAGCTTTGTAGCAAGAGAGGTTCTCCTTTCAATCACCGTGTAGCTTGAATACTTGCAAATTCGACAAGATCCGGTGCGGAATTTGTAAAAAAACATTACTTTTAATACTATACAAATTTCACCCCGATAAATAAAGGCATGTAACCGAATCTAAATGTATTTTCCTTTTTCAGGAATGAGATATTATAGATAGAACACTTTTCTGGAATAATAAGGATAAGTTTCAAAATTGATAATAGAATGTAATGAAACTTTAATCTTATGAAATTCCTGGCATGATATAATGTCCCTGTGCAGTTGAAGGACTTTTGCTGGAATAATAAATCCTGTCTGTACAGCGGCTATCATGGGATGGAACAGATAAATCGACAGGATTCCCCATATCTAAATGAAATGTTTTAAACTTGGAATTATTGGATATAGGAAATAAGTCCTACTAATGATAAAATAATTTTTATCTACCTATTTCGATAGACCTAACTTTTATAATTCCATAACTGAATAATAGTTTAGGAGATCATTTCGATATAAAATAGGAATAACCTGAGGGCAATCCTTGGAGGAAATCCCATGTCTTTGAAAAAAGTTGACACAAAAGCACTAGATGGAATAGTAGAAAAAATGATTGAAACAGTTGATGCAAGCAAGGGAGAGATCTTCCATATCGGCGAACAGTGCCGAAAAGACTATGAATCAATCATTGAAGAATTGAAAAATGTGAAAGCATTGGTCATCCAGGTGATCAATGAAGGCGACGACCTAGATGTAAAGGTCCGTTTTGCAAGAAAGCGGCTATTAGAAGTCAGTCAGCATTTCAACCAATATTCAGAAGATCAGGTTCGCGATGCCTACGAGAAGGCGCATGAACTTCAAATGAAATTCACAATGAATAGACAGATGGAAAAGCAATTAAGGGAACGCCGTGATGATTTAGAAAGAAGACTGCGCAGCTTGCAAGAAACGATTGACCGGGCCGAAAATCTTATATCGCAAATAACGATTGTCCTCAACTATCTGCTAAGTGATATGAAGCAAGTCGGCCAGGCACTCGAAGACGCCAAGCAGAAGCAGGATTTCGGATTGAAAATCATCGAGGCGCAGGAAGATGAGCGGAAGAGGCTGTCGCGTGAAATCCACGATGGTCCGGCTCAAATGCTGGCGAACGTCCTGATGCGCTCCGATCTTATCGAGAGGGTATATAAGGAAAGCGGTCCCGGCGAAGCATTAAAAGAAGTGAACAGTTTGAAACATATGGTTCGATCTGCATTATATGAGGTACGCCGAATCATCTACGATCTGCGTCCGATGGCGCTGGATGATTTAGGTTTGGTTCCTACCCTCAAAAAATATTTGCATACCATCGAAGAATATAACAAACTGACATCTATATTATTTACAAATATTGGACAAGAAAACAGGCTCCCTTCTAAATATGAAGTTGCCTTGTTCCGTTTAATCCAGGAATCGGTCCAAAACGCCCTGAAGCATGCAGAAGCAAAGGAAATCCATGTGAAGCTCGAAGTTCGCCCGAATCATGTCCTTGTCATTGTGAAGGATAATGGGAAAGGATTCGATGCATCAATGAAAAAACAGGGATCCTTTGGCATTATGGGCATGAAGGAGCGTGTGGAGTTGTTAGACGGCGAAATCAGCATCGATTCGAAAGAAGGCCAAGGAACACTCGTCATCATCCAAGTTCCGCTGGCCGCTTAATTGTTTGAAGAGGTAAGGGAGGCGTAGTCATTGACAACAAAAATCGTAATCATTGACGATCATCAATTATTCCGTGAAGGAGTAAAGAGAATTTTAGACTTTGAAAAAACATTCACTGTCGTAGCAGAAGGCGATGACGGAAGTGAAGCGCTCGAACTTTATGAAAAACATAATCCAGATGTCGTCATCATGGATATCAATATGCCGAATACGAACGGAGTAGATGCTACTCGCCAATTAGTGGACGAGTTTCCAGATTCCAAGGTCATCATCCTATCCATCCACGATGATGAAAATTACGTATCCCACGCATTGAAATCCGGTGCGCTCGGATATTTATTGAAAGAAATGGACGCAGATGCTCTTGTACAAGCTGTCAAAGTAGTAGCAGACGGAGGCTCATACCTGCATCCAAAAGTAACGCACAACCTGGTGAGCGAATTCCGCCGCCTGGCAAGCGAAAATCAAGTCGGCAGCGGCTATCAGCAGCCTGAAATCCGCCGTCCACTGCACTTGTTGACGCGCAGGGAATGCGAAGTCCTTCAGCTTTTGGCTGACGGAAAAAGCAACCGCGGTATCGGCGAAGCATTATACATCAGTGAAAAAACGGTCAAAAACCACGTCAGCAACATCTTGCAGAAGATGAACGTAAATGACCGTACACAAGCAGTCGTACTCGGAATTAAGAACGGCTGGGTAGAAGTTCGATAAAGTTTGCTTGCAGATGACTCTCTGGATCGCCAGAGAGTTGTTTCTTTTTTGTGGAAGTATTTTGGTAAACTATGAGGTATTAATGGTTTACAAAAATCTGTGAATTTTGGCTAATTATTATTCCTTTTTGTTTATTTTTATGTAATAATGGGAGAAAATAGGATAAAAGACTGAGGTGAGTAGTTTGGACACAAAAATGGCGATGGAAATGGATATTGAAGCTGTCAGGAGAAAAATGATCCAAACCGGCCTTGAAAAAGGTTTGACTCATTCCGATACCGTCCAGCTCAGCAAAGAACTGGACAAGCTACTGCACCGTGTTCAGTTATTCGTAAGTGGTATGAAATTGAAAAGATGATAGATATGTTGCGGCCTTCCTTTGGGATAGGCCGCTTTTTAGATTGGAGAGCTGATTGATGGGGGGCCTGCAGTGGAAACGGGGCGAATTTTGAGTATATTTGTGGTGAAATAGGGGGAGGCGGCGCCAATTCGGGCTTGATTCAGTCCAATTTTGTGGAATATCTAGAAAAAGAATGTGTAAACCATCGCGAATTAGGTCCGGGAGGGTCTGAATATGGGGTCCGATTGCCCCTATGCGCCAGTTCGGGAGCGCTATGCGCAAAAAGTTTCCGCTTATGCGCGAGACCAGACCGCCTATGCGCCGGCTGACCTCGCCTATGCGCCAAACCACCAATCCTATACGCGACCGCCCCAAATACAACAAACTAAAAAAGCAGCCCGCAAGCTGCTTTTTAATGTTTCCGCCGCGCAAAATCCACAAATCGAAATTTGTCCAATCTGTGCCGCGATTCGGTATATTGGAAGAGGGTTGCATCATCGAGATAGACATAGTTTTTCACGACTACAATATGATCATAGTCAGCCAAATCGAGGTACTTGCGGTCATCTTCTGTACATGGCTCGACGGTTATTTCTTTCTTCGCGAAGCTGATGGTCATGTTCAGCTCATTTTCCAAGTATTCATAAATGGAGTTTTCGCAGATTTCCTTCGTCAAAAGAGGGACGTGCTTCTTTTGGAAATAATCCTTGTCCAAAATGATTTTTTCCCCCTGGATGGAACGGGCGCGGAAAACTTTCCAAATTTCTTCCCCTGTAGTGACGTTCATTTGTTGTGCAATGCGTTCGTCTGCATTGACGAGCCCGAATTCATAGACAATCGTATGAATGTCGCGACCCAAAGAGTGCTGCAGCTCCTTGAAGCTGACGAGGCCGGAAATCGGAAAGCTCATTTTTGATATATCAAGGACGATGGACCCTTTGCCCCGGATTTTCTGGATGAATCCTTTTTGAGAGAGAAGGGTCAAGGCTTTTCGGATAGTTTCCCTTGACGTTTCATACATCTCACTGAGTTCATTTTCAGAAGGGAGCGTCTCCATAGCCTTGTACTTTCCATCAAGAATCTGCTGGGAAAGCTCCTCGTATATTTGTTTATATTTATTCTGCTTTGTCATATTATCACCAACTCCATTTTAGCACAGGTCCTATTGGAAGAAGACAACCGATTGGTGAAATGGTTGTGAATACGCCTTCTTTTCTTTAAAATAAGATTGCGGATTGTATAAGAAAGGTGTGTCTACATTGAAAATACATAAATGGCTCGCAGCCGGAACGATGTCAGCGGCGCTGCTGGTTTCATTGGCAGCTTGCAGCAGCGACGAAAAAGAAGATAAGAAATCATCTGCTCCAAAAACAGAGCAAAAAGCATCGGAAGGGGATGCTTCTGTGCCAAGCGATGGCAAGATGCAGAAACCTCCGATTAAAGAAGCTTCCAATATCCCGAAAGAAGAAAGTTTGGCGCTTCTGAAAGTGGTGGACGAGCATTTCCAAGCCTTCAACAATGAAGATTTGGATGCCTACATGAATACTATTTCCAAGAATCCGAAGTCCTTCAATTACGATGAGGAAAAGAAATATTTGAAAAATACATTCGACCATATGGATATCAAAATGAATCCGAAAAACACGATCATCATGAAATATGATGAGAAAAAACAGGAAGCCAACGTGTTTTCAGAAATTGCCACGACTGTTACAGATCCTCAATCCAAGCAAACCGTCAACAGCCTTACAAGGCAGATCAACACGTTCCATAAAGAAGATGGAGAGTGGAAAATGATTGCGACCTATGCCATGGAAGAAGGCTCCGGCCAAACAGGAAAATAATACTCGATATAAGAAATGGTGCCAGTTCAAGCTGGCACCATTTTTCTGCATTTATCGACAAAAACCGGGGCGTGTCCAGCTTCAGCGCCAAGCCCCTCGAAGTCATAAGTCCAAACTCTACGGAAATCAGGATTTCCTACGAGTTCCGTCTTAAGCTGGACGGGGCTTTCAGGGCGCTTCCGCTTTTTTTGGTGCCTGGTCACTTTTTCAATCGATATACAATCGACTCGTATGGGCGCAGGCTGATTTTACGGAAATCGTCTGATGAATCTTTGTAGTTAGAGATCAGGATTTCGCTGTCACGGCCCTCAACGTCTACCTCGCTTGGCAGCTCAAACACTGTTTCTTTTTCGTAGAAATTGTTCACGACTAGGAGTGTTTCTTCCTCTGTGTTTCGTGTGTATGCAAAAAGCTGTGGATCGTCGGCTAAAAGCAGCTGATAGTCGCCATCTGTGATGACATCGTATTGTTTCCGGAGTTCAGTCAGTTTTTGATAGTGATAGAAAATGGAGTCCGCGTCAGCTACAGCTTTTTCTACGTTGATTTCTTTATAGTTGGAAGCAGGTTCAATCCATGGCGTTCCATCAGTGAATCCAGCGTTTGCAGTGTCATCCCACTGGACAGGCGTCCGTGAATTATCACGGGATTTGTGGCGCAGAATCTCCAGGATTTCTTCTCTCGATTTCCCCTGCTCGAGCAGAATATTATAGATGTTCAAGGATTCCACATCGCGATACTCCTCAATAGAGTTGAATTTCGGGTTGGTCATCCCGATTTCTTCCCCTTGATAGATGTAAGGAGTTCCTTGCAGCATGTGCATGGCAGTCGCGAGCATTTTTGCTGACTCCACCCGATACTCTCCGTCATTTCCATAGCGCGAAACAATCCTTGGCTGGTCATGGTTGCACCAGAATAGGGCATTCCATCCGCCGCCTTCATGCATTGCAGTCTGCCATTCCGACAAGATTTCTTTCAGTTTGAGGAAATCAAAGTCAGCAACGCTCCATTTTTCACCGTTAGGATAATCGACCTTTAAATGATGGAAATTGAAGGTCATGCTCAGTTCATCTTCCGCTGGATTTGAATACCGAATACAATGCGGGATGGAGGTAGATGACATTTCACCGACCGTCAGCATGTCATATTTCGAAAAGACTTCCTTATTCATTTCCTTCATGAATTCATGCACACGCGGGCCGTCTGTGTAGAATTTGCGTCCGTCCCCTGGAGCAGTGGAGCCGTCGTCATCCGGGAACTCCTGATCTTTTGATATCAAATTGATGACATCCAGCCTGAATCCGTCGACGCCTTTTTCCGCCCAGAATCTCATCATGTCATAGATCTTGCTTCTGAGCTCTTCATTCTCCCAATTCAAGTCCGCCTGTGTGACATCGAATAGATGGAGGTAGTACTGGCCTGACTCTTCATCATACTGCCAAGCGTTCCCGCCGAATTTCGACTGCCAATTCGTCGGTTCCGATCCATCCGCTTTTGGATCCTTCCAAATGTAGAAATCACGGAAAGGGTTGTCCTTTGATTGCTTTGCCTGCTGGAACCATTCATGGTCAGTCGATGTATGATTGACGACGATGTCCATGATGATTTTCAGACCGCGTTTATGGGCTTCATCAAGAAGTTCGTTGAAATCTTCCATCGTTCCATACTCTTCGTGAATGCCAAAATAGTCGCTGATATCGTATCCATTGTCATGCTGTGGAGATTTATAGATCGGTGTGAGCCAAATGACTTCGACGCCTAGTTCCTTTAAGTAATCGAGCTTCTCTGTGATTCCTTTGATGTCCCCAACGCCATTGCCGGTCGTATCATTGAAGCTTTTCGGATAAATTTGATAAACAACAGCTTTTTTCCACCATGGTTGTTGATTCATTGATTTTCACCTCGTTGTTAAACTGTGTTTTGCTATTTTTAATAGGAAAAAGGGAAGCGGCTGCCTCCCAGTTTCATTTTTGAAAATTAAGCTTCTACATCATTTTTAGCGAATTTCGACCAGATGATCGTCAATACAAATGGGACAACGATTGCAACGGCCATGCCGATGAAGAAGACGCCCCAGTATTCATGCATGATGGAAAGGAATCCTGGAATTCCGCCAACCCCGATGGAGAAGGCTTTTACACCGCTGATGGCCAAAATCATTCCGGCAATAGCAGATCCGATCAATGCACTGATGAATGGATAGCGGAAGCGAAGGTTGACCCCGAACATCGCTGGCTCTGTAATGCCAAGGTAGGCAGAAAGAGCAGATGTACCCGCGAGTCCGCGCAGTTTTTCGTTTTCTTTTTTAACAACGAACAGCATGGCTAAGGCAGCTGAACCTTGTGCTATATTCGATAGTGCTAAAATCGGCCATAAGAATGTTCCTCCTTTATCGCCGACCAATTGTAGATCGACCGCAAGGAATGTATGATGCATCCCAGTGATAACCATCACTGCATACAAGCCACCGTAGATTAGACCGCCCAACCAAGCGAAATGATTGAAAATCCACACAACACCATCCGTTAAATTTGTGCCGATCCAGAATGTTACTGGACCGATTACAATGAATGTTGCAAAACCAGTGATCAATAATGCAACGGGTGCCACGACAAGTAGTTTAATCGAATCATGGACGCGTTTATTTAAGAACATTTCTATTTTTGCAAGTAAGTAGGAAGCAAATAATATCGGAAGGACTTGTCCTTGATATCCAATAGCTTGAACTTTAAGTCCAAATAGGTTCCAGTAAGGAATTTCGCCTTTTGCCTGTGCATCCCCGTAGGACCATGCATTCAAAAGGTCAGGATGGACGAGCATAAGCCCTAGTACAATCCCGAGCAGCGGACTTCCACCGAATCGTTTGACGGCTGACCATCCGATCAACCCTGGCAGGAAGACGAAGGCCGTATTTGCGATGAGGTTAATCATGCTAGCTAAGTCTTTCCAGTTTTTATGGACATCGATGAATGATTTTCCGTCGTAGAAAATATCCTGGCCAGTCAGGATGTTGTTCAGACCCATCAATAGACCGGCTGTTACGATTGCCGGCAGGATCGGAATGAAGATGTCCGCCAATACTTTGATCGCACGCTGAAGCGGGTTCAGGTTTTGAGCCGCGGCATCTTTGACATCCTGCTTGGATGCTTCGCCGATTCCTGTTTCTACAACTAAAATCTTGTATGCCTTATCGACAAGACCCTGGCCAATGACGACTTGGAACTGTCCATTGGAAGAGAAGGACCCTTTGACAATATCGATGTTCTCGAGTTTCTTTTTATCTACAATGCTTTCATCCTTCAGCACAAGGCGAAGGCGAGTGACACAGTGAGTAGCGGTCTGAATGTTTTCTTTTCCGCCAATTGCTTCAACGATTTGATGAACAGACTCTCTGCTTACGCTCACGAAAATTCCTCCCTTTGTTAAATAAAGTAACCGTTTTCAATTCTTTTATAAAAAAAGTTCCCTATAATAGCAGCTTGCAAACTTCAAAAATAATGCGCTTTCATAAAAGAATTGAAGTTGGATTTGTATATACATGTTATGAGCTTATTGTAATCCTGTATATACAAGTTGTCAACATAGAAATTACAAAGAGTTGAAATTCTCAATTGGAAATAAAGAGCACCTATTCAAATATTTAAATACACTGTAATATTTTTGAGAAATCATTTTTCTTTAATGGAGGATTACTATTTTGGCTAAAAAAGATCTGGTCATTGCATATGTTTTACTGATTTTCTTGGGGTCTCTCGGAATTCATAAATTCTATCTTGGAAAAGTAGGAATGGGCATTGCGTACATTTTCACACTTGGCTTCCTGGGCATCGGCTGCCTCATAGATTTATTTACACTGCCAGGTCAGGTTAGAAAGTATAACGAAGGTCAATAAGTTATAGAATAATATTATGGTGCCTTTGGCGCCCCGAAATATTTCGAGAGTAGACATATTTCGGGGAGTCGCAGGCACTTTTTGTATTAGTAAAAAACTAGTGCAAAGCCCATTCAATTCAGATAAAATGGAAAACATATATATCAGTACATGCCCATTAAAGATAAAGAGAGGTACTCCTATGAAAACGGCAATTGTTACGGATAGTACAGCGTATATTCCGAAAGAATTGCGTGAACAGTTCGATATACATATGATCTCCCTGAATGTCGTGATGGGAGGGGAGTCCTACCGCGAGGAAGTCGACCTTCATGCAGAGGATTTCTTCCAGGAAGTCAAGAAAGAGAATAAGCTGCCGACGACATCCCAGCCAGCCATCGGGGATTTCGTCGACCTTTTTGAAAAATTAAGCACGAACTATGATGCGGTCATCAGCATCCATTTATCCAGCGGGATCAGCGGCACCTATCAAGGAGCGGTTACTGCAGGAGAGATGGTCGAAGGAATTGAAGTCTACGCTTTTGATTCCGAAATCAGCTGTATGGCTCAGGGATTCTATGTCCTGGAGGCAGCCAAAATGGCGAAGCAAGGGGAATTGCCAACTGTCATCATTGACCGCTTAAATGAAATGAAGAAAACCCTCCGTGCCTATTTCATGGTGGATGACCTTGTCCATCTTCAGCGCGGTGGAAGGCTTTCTGGCGCACAGGCCTTTATCGGAAGCCTGCTTCAAGTGAAGCCGCTCCTGTATTTCCAGGACAAAGTCATCGTTCCTTTTGAAAAAATCCGTACTCGGAAAAAAGCGATGAAGCGGATTGAAGATCTCCTTGCAGAAGACGCTCAGTCTGGCAGCGAGTACCAAGCCTGCATCATCCATGCGAATCGCGAAGCAGAAGCGAACGAGTGGAGAAATGAACTGAAAGAAAAATATCCGAATGTAGAATTCATGATCGGCTATTTCGGAGCGGTCATCGGGACACATCTTGGCGAAGGCGCCATGGGCCTCACTTGGGTGAAAAAATAATCAACAGCAGCGCCAGTGCCGACCAAGCCTGGCGCTTATTTTTAACAAAAGGAGCTGAAATATTGAGATTCATTGTTCAAAATGAAACATTAATCCCCGAGCCGCTTGCCCCAAAGGAATTACCCCATGAATTAAAACCCATCGCACAATATGAGGAACTCCCTCACAAACCTCAGCAGCCATACCATTTCTCAAAGGAACTCCAGAACCTCCTGACAGGAAAAGCCCTCCTTCTTGATGAAATTCCATTTCCAATTGAACTGCTACACGACCACTACCTCCATGGTTATGTCTCCTATCAAAAAGGTATCGAAAACGGTTGTTGCCAGCGATGCGGCACAAGCAAACTCCATCTAATCACAAAAATGCAGTGCTCCCGCTGCCATCACAAGTGCCGCTACTGCCGCAACTGCATCATGATGGGAAGGGTCTCAGAATGCACCCCGCTCATAACATGGACCGGACCTCCCCCGGAACAGCAATATGAAAACATTCTCCAATGGGAAGGACATCTCTCACCTGGACAGCAGGAAGCATCCGATAAACTCATTAAAGCTATTCATAAGAACACAAATCTTCTCGTCTGGGCCGTGTGCGGAGCGGGAAAGACGGAAGTTCTCTTCGCGGGAATTGAAGAAGCAATCACAACAGGAATGCGTGTCTGCATCGCAAGTCCGCGAACCGATGTCATCCATGAATTGACGCCTCGCCTTCAACGAGCATTTCCGGAAGTCCCGGTCGTTTCACTTTATGGGGGAAGCGAACAGAAGTGGGACTACTCTCCGCTGACCATCGCTACTACCCACCAGCTGCTTCGATTCCGATCTGCTTTTGATGTCATGGTCATCGATGAAGTCGACGCTTTTCCCTTCAGTATGGATGCGGCGTTGAAATTCGCGGCAGCCAAAGCACAAAAACCCGAATCAAGCACTATCTACCTCACTGCAACGCCCAACCGCAGTCTGCAGCAGCAAGCCAATCTAGGAAAGCTTCCATATGTAAGGATCCCCGTCCGTTACCACGGTCATCCGCTCCCTGTCCCTGTTTTTAAATGGGGGACCGATTGGCAGAAGAAGTTCTCCAAAGGAAAAATTCCACTCCCATTAAGAAAATGGACAGAACAACGGCTTGCAAGCAAAACACAAGCTTTCATTTTCTTTCCAAATATCGAAACGATGCAAAAAGCACTTCCTTTATTTCAAAAACTAAATCCTTCTATAGAATCTGTACACGCTGAAGATCCAGAGAGAAAAGAAAAGGTCCAAAAAATGAGAAACGGAGAGATTCCGATTCTCTTGACGACCACAATCCTGGAAAGGGGAGTGACAATCCCGGGCCTGGATGTGGCGGTTGTAGGAACGGATGATCCGACATTCAAAGAAGCAGCGCTCGTCCAAATCTCCGGCCGGGTGGGAAGAAGTGCATCTCAGCCAACAGGAAACATTACGTTTTTTCACTTCGGAAGGACATATGCAATGGAAAAAGCCAAGCTTCATATTTTAAAAATGAATAATGAAGCGAAAAAGAGGGGGTGGCTCAAAGAATGAGCGGACATTGCCTGTACTGCCATGAACCCGTCTATCCTAATTTCAACTGGACAGCCATGATTAAAGTCTGCGACATCGAACCTTTTTGCCCGGCTTGCCAGGACGAACTCCAATTAATAGAAGGAGAACGGTGCAAAACGTGCTCACGTCCTCAGAAGGAAAGCGGACAATGCCAGGATTGCATCCAATGGGAAGAAGGGGAATGGAGCGGATCCCTCAGTCAAAATCACTCATTTTATGTGTACAATGACTTTTTCAAAGAAGTCTTGGCCAAGTATAAATATCGGGGAGATTACTTGATATCAAAGGCTTTTTCAAATTTAATCAAACGTTTGATTAAGAAAGAAAAGCCTGATATCATCGCGCCAATCCCGCTTAGCGCAGAGAGGTTATACGAGAGGGGATTCAACCAATCGGAAGCGCTGATTATTGAAGCAGGATTCCAGCCAGCACATCTGCTTGAAAGAACCCACTCGGAAAAACAGTCTAAGAAATCACGGAGAGAACGGATTGAAGCTGAACAGGTTTTTCGGCTAAATCCAGAATGCGCCACTATCATTGAAAAAAAATCAATCCTCCTTATCGACGATATCTACACAACTGGCGCCACTCTCCGCCATGCCGCAAAGGTCCTGAAAGACAATGGGGCCAAAAAAGTTTCTTCCTTAACAATAGCGAGAAGCATTTAACTGTCATCGAAACCTGCCGATATAAAGAACAGAAAGAATTGTGCAGGGAGAGATGACAGATGGCAGAATTAACGAACTGTCCTACATGTGACAGCATTTTCGTGAAAAATGCGTTCCGCGATGTATGCGAAAAATGCTTCAAAGAAGAAGAAAAACAATATGATACGGTCTATGCCTTTTTAAGAAAGCGTGAGAACCGGGCAGCCACAATCCCGACAATTGTCGCACAGACGGGAGTTTCCGAGGACCTGGTCCATAAATTTGTCCGCAAAGGTCGATTTAACATCGCCAATTTCCCGAATCTAGGCTACCCTTGCGATAAATGTGGCTCTATCATCAAGCAGGGGAAAATTTGCGAAAACTGTTCTTCCACACTGCGAGCGGATCTTAAAACATTCCAAAACGAACAGAAGCGTGCGATTGAAATCAGGGAAAAAGAAAAAGCTACGTATTACTCAAATAAAGACTAAGGTAAAAGGCTCGTTTATGGGCCTTTTTTATTGGAAAAAGATTAGTATCAACGAACTATGGATATACACTAAACAAATATAAAAATCTTCCGATATAATGTATATAAGAAAAGCGGACGGAGAAAAGAGAGGTGTTAAAATTGAAGATCAATCCATTTAATAATTCTGGAATTAACCCTTACAAGAAGCAAGCGGAGAAATATGAAAAGACTGCCCAGACAAGAGGGATGGGCAATGACAAAGTGGAGATTTCTACTGCCGCAAAGGAAATGCAGCAGTCTTCCCAGCTGATCATAGAGCGCCAGGCAAAAGTGGAAGAATTGAAGCAGAAAGTAGAAAGCGGCGAATATAAAGCCGATCCAAAAGAGACGGCAAAGGCAATGTTGAAATTTTTTCGAAAATAAAAACCAACACACACGGATGGATCTAAGAGCTCAAGGATGAGCGCAGATGAAAGAATCCCTTAAAAGTGTGGAGCGTGAACAGACATGCAAGTGGCAAACGAACAGAAATTGACGAACTTCGCCCCTTCAGATAAGGCAATCACGTTGAAGGAAGGGGATATTTATCATGCCTTCATTAAGGAGAAGCTCCCAAATGACGAGGCCATCCTCCAAATAAGAAATCAGGATTTCAAAGTAAAGTTTGAAAATCCTGCATCAACCCAGGGCAAAACGATGATTCAGGTCGTCGACGCCAATCAATCCCCGCCTTTAGTAAAGAGTGCGGCATCTGCAGATAATGGAAAAGGAACCGGTCAAAAAGCTGATCTCGATAAAACCCTTCTCCAGCTTAATGACGGAAAGCCTGTATCAGATGGCATTAAATCAGCAGCTGCCATTCTTCAGCAAAAAGGCATCCCGCTCACAAAACAAACCTTTCAGGATTTGAAAAAATTCATAGAATCAGAGCCAGGAAACATCAATCAAAAACTCGAAACCATTGCAGTTATGGCGAAAAAAGGGTTGGATTTCACCCCGGCACAAATGAAGTCCGTCCATGAAGCCCTATTTGGTTCATCTTATGGCAAGGAATTGGCGCAGCTTGCGAAAGAAATTGACGGCCAGTTTTCATTCACGAAAGTGGAGAGTGCTCCATATGGCAAGCCTACGGATGTTTTAAAAGCGGCAATCGATGAAATCAAGCATGGTGACATCGCAAAAGCCATCGCCATGTTAAAGGACGAGCTAAGAAAGGATCCTTCTCTTTCTGGAATCAAGAAGAGTCTTACACAAAGCGAACAGCTGCTTCGCTTGGCTGAGAACAAAAATAACGGAGACAGCCAAAAGCTCCTTAAGCTTGCAGCTAATCTTCTTCTCTCTACATTGAAGCAAGATGGGGCTGTTCAAATATCACAGAATCCTGTCCTGGCAGAAGACAATCGATTAAACGAAATCGCAAAACTGATGAAGTCTATCCAAAAAGACCCGGATTTATCTAAAATCCTTCAAAACCTGAATGGATTGACAGATAAACTGTCGGATGGACAAGCCGGCATCCTGCAAAATGCAATTCAAAATGCCAATCAACTTTCTTCTATAGGAAAAGAAATGGCTGCCCGCCAGGAACTGATGAATGCAATGAAAAGAATAGAAGGGGAGATTAAGCAGTCACTGCCTTCCCAGGACATCACTAATACTCAAGACTTCTATCAGCTTAATGATGATTTGTTTGCTTCCATCCCATTTCAATCGAAGGATTTCATTGTAAGTAAGATTACGCTGAAGCTTTCACAAGCTGCAATTGATTTTAAGTCATTCAAACAGGATGTCACCCGGAATCTCCAAACAGTCGAGCAAAACATTGGAAAAGCATCAGCGAAACCTCTGCTTGAAGCAACAATCAAACAGCTCGATCAGACCATTTTAAAAAGTGACTTTATGCTTTATACCGATATGAAGACGGAGAAGAAGCTCATGACGGCGAGCACGCAGCTTGCCCAAGCTAAGCAGCTTCTTGCAGATGGCGACTATCCAGGTGCAAAAAAAATCGTCTCTGACATCAAAATGATGATTGATAAAATAACGTTCAAACCATCCGACACGCGCGTTCAGCATTTTGTTTCAAAAGAATTGACACAGCTTGATGGGGCAGCACCGGAAAAGCAGCTGCTTCAGCAGTTTGATCAAGCCCAGGCAGCGTTCAAACAGCAGCCGACAGCCCGTGGAGCATTCGAATATTTGAAACAGATGGGATTGACGCATGACGCGGACCACGCCCAGGCACTTGTCCAAAGTTCAAAGAATGAAAGTGCCTTGGATACTAACATGAAGAATATCTTAATGAAGCTGCAGAACGAAGCGGATGGCATTTCCCAATCCTCGTTGAAGGTTGATGGATTGATGCAGAACCTGACAGGGCAGCAGCTTCTTAGCAAGAATGACCCATCCGGGCTGCAGAGCATGATGTTCTCGCTGCCGCTTGTGCTGAAAGACCAAGTAGAAAACGTAAAGGTCTTTATCAACTCTAATAATAGCTCGCAAAAAATAGATTGGGAGAATTGCAGCCTCTTCTTTTTACTGGAAACGAAGAAGCTTGGGGATCTGGGAATTTCTTTAAAAACAACGAACCGCAATCTTTCTATTAATATTAAAAATGACAGCCCCGGCTTCAAAGAAAAAATGGCTCCGTTAACGGATATCGCGAAGGAACGTCTAGAGGAAATCGGCTATGGAATCGGCAGCGTCCAGTTCTCTTCTTTACATACAGCTCCAGCAAAAGAACAGTCAAAAGCCGAGAAGCCGTCAATCAAAAATCCTGCCTTTACAGAGAAAGGATACGATTTTTCGATATGATGCCGCATTATTTTAATCAGAAAAACAAGAGAGCCATGAACGGACCGACTGCTGCAGTCATCCGCTACGATGAAGGGGAAGGTGGCTCGCCGACCGTTGTTGCACAGGGCTCCGGTGTTCTTGCAGCAAAAATTATTGAACTGGCCAAGCAGCACAACATCCAGATGCAGGAGGATGAGAGCCTGGTCAAGCATTTGCTGGACATCGACTTGGGAGACAACATTCCTCCACAGCTGTACTCGGTTATTGCGGAAATCCTGCTGCTGATCGAGGAAATGGAAAAAACGTATTAATAACATTCTTTTTGAACCGATAAAACAAATAGCGGGAGGATTAAAAAATGGATTTTATAACAAAAGAATTGATTTACCAGAAATCATCCCAGGAGATTACGTCGCTTTTATATGAGGCGGCCATTGATGACTTAACGTATGCAATTGATGATATTCATCAAAAAAAATATATCGACTCCAACATTAAACTGAAAAATGTTAATGATATTTTGCAGCGGCTCGGGGTTGGATTGAATTACGACGCGGGAATCATTGCGGATCAGCTCGATGCCCTCTACAACTATATGGCGGATCGGGTCATTGAAGGAAATCTTCAGAAAGATCCTGCCATTTTAAGAGAAGTGCTTGAAATTCTGACCAGGATTTCAGACGCCTGGAACACAGCGCTTAAAGAGAAGCCAAGCACAAAAGCTGACTTGAAGAGACAGAAAGCCAATGCCTACGAAAAGCATATTTTAGTATACGAGCGCGACGAGAATACGGTAGAAGAGGGGAAATAACAGATGAGAATCAACCATAATATCCAAGCATTGAATGCATACCGAAACCTATCCCAAACAATGTCCAATACATCAAAAAATCTTGAGAAGCTTTCTTCAGGCCTCCGCATTAACCGTGCAGCAGATGACGCAGCAGGTCTGGCGATTTCCGAAAAAATGCGTTCCCAAATCCGCGGCCTGGACATGGCTGAGCGAAATGCATTGGATGGGATTTCCCTCATCCAAACCGGTGAAGGCGCCTTGAACGAAACCCACAGCATCCTTCAGCGTATGAGGGAATTATCGGTGCAGGCTTCAAACGGAACGTTGACTGATGAAGACCGGGGAGCAATTCAGAAAGAAATGGATCAGCTCACATTTGAGGTTGACCGAATTGCGGATACTACCCAGTTTAACCAGAAGAAATTGTTAAGCGGAGATCCCGCTGCTACTGGAGATGATTTGAAAGTGTCTCTCCAAATTGGTGCAAATGAATCAGAAACAATGGAGTTCTCGTTGAGTGTAATGGACGCTGTAAACCTCGGAATTGCAACAGATGATAAATACAATCCTTTAGCAACAGCAGGAGAGAAAGCTGTCCATGGGGTTTATGTAAGTACAGCAGAGGACGCAAGCGCTGCAATAACAAAGATTGATAAAGCAATTCAAAAGGTATCGGACGAGCGAAGTAAACTTGGTGCCATTCAAAATCGTCTGGAGCATACCGTTACAAACATCCAGACAGCCAACGAAAACCTGACATCTGCTGAATCCCGCATCCGCGATGTGGATATGGCGAAAGAAATGTCAGAGTTCACGAAGAACAACATTTTGAACCAAGCTGGACAAGCCATGCTTGCGCAAGCGAACCAGCTGCCGCAAGGAGTTCTTCAACTTTTGAAATAATATAAGCGAGGAGATATCAATCTTTTGACATCTCCTCTTTTTTCTTCTATTTACATGATTTAGAATAGTAGTAATTGAAGAAATTAATAGAACGGGTGAACAAACATGGAAGTTCAAAAAGTAGGAAAAGCGGGCATGCAGAAGTTGTCCAAAAAAGAACAGGTTGCCTCTGAATCTATTTCCTTTTCGGAAGTGATGGCCAATAAACGAGGCAGCGGGCTCTATGATCGTTTTGCCAAGCTGGCATCAGATATTGAAGATCAAGGGAAAGTCTTGGCTGAATCCAGAACTGTTGACGATCTTCGCAAGTATAAAAAAATGGTGAAATCCTTTTTGGAGGATACTATAAAGAATGGCATGCAGCTTGAAGAGCAGAGAGGCTTCAATCGAAGAGGCCGTACGAAAATCTACAAGATTGTGAAAGAGGTAGATTCCAAGCTGATGAACCTCACGAAAGATGTCCTCAATAAAGAGAAAAAAGGACTCGAAATCCTCAGCCAAGTCGGAGAAATCCAAGGAATGCTGATCAATATCTATACGTAAATAGTCCTAAATTCAATTCACACATAAAAAAGTCGCCATTTTTGCCGATATAACGATTAGAACAGCAGGAGGAGTTTTAATGTCTATCCAACTTTCAATCATTGAGTTTATGGAAAAATTAATCAAGCTTCATGGCAGTCTCCATCAACTGGCCAAGAAAAAAACGGATGTAATAAAAGTTGGAGACATCGAAACTCTTACTCAGCTGATGAAGGACGAACAAAAGCATGTGAAAGCGATTGAGATGCTGAATGGGAAGCTGGTAGGCATCTGCGAGGAAGCTGCACCGGGTAGAACCCTCACTGAATTCATAAATTCGCTTGATGAAAAAGATCGTAGTCAGTTAATCGAACTGCAAAAACAATTAACTGGTGAAGCTAAAAAACTAAAAGAAGTAAATGACTTAAATCAGGAACTCTTAGAGCAGTCACTTCAATATATTTGGCTCAATCTTGATTTGTTTAGCGGTGATATTTTGTCGCTTCAATATTCTAAGTCTTTAACGAATCAAGAAGAATCGCCTTCTGCATCTATATTCGAATCAAAAGCATAATGGAGGTCTACCGATGACATCTACTTTTCATGGTCTTGAAACGGCAAGGCGCGGGCTGGTCACACAGCAAAATGCTCTATACGTAACAGGACATAATATATCGAATGCGAATACTCCAGGGTTTTCCCGACAGCGTGTCAACTTTGTCCAAACGGAGCCATATCCGGCAGCAGCCATGAACAGGCCGCAGATCCCTGGACAGATGGGAACGGGCGTTGAAGCCGGTTCCATACAACGTGTTAGGGAAAGCTTTCTCGATTATCAATATCAGGGGGAAAACAATAAGCTCGGCTACTGGTCATCCCGTGCCACTTCTTTAAGCAAAATGGAAAGCATCATGAATGAGCCGAGTGAAGACGGATTGTCTGCCGTTATGGGACAGTTCTGGCAGTCGCTGCAGGATTTAAGCGTCTATCCGGAAAACCAAGGGACGCGCTCCGTTGTGTTGGAACGTGGACAGGCCGTTGTGGACACCTTTCATTATCTTCACGATTCCCTTACTTCTATTAAAGATGATCTAGGAAATGAAGTTAGCGTAGGGCTTAGGGACATTAACTCCATTTTGAAAAAAATCGGGGATATCAACGAATCGATTGCGTCCGTTGAACCTCATGGCTATTTGCCAAATGATCTATACGACGAGCGGGACAACCTTGTCGATCAGCTTTCCGAATACGTAAATATCAAAGTAGAAAAAGTTTCTTCAGGTGGAAACTCTTTAGATATAGCAGAGGGAAAATACAACATTAAACTGTTGGATGCTTCCGGAAAAGATACAGGAGTATTTCTTGTAAATGGCGCGGATTATTCGCAAATGGGCTTCCAAGGGGGAGACGACAAGATTGCGTATAATCCAAGCGGCAGCATTGAAAAAGGAGACTTGAAACTTTTCGATGCAAAAGGCGAAGTCAAGTTGAAGGATCTCTCCTTGGTGGATGACAATGGAGCTATGAATTTCTCCCAAGGAAAACTCCGGGGCCTCATTGAATCCTATGGGTACAAAACATATGATGCCAGTGGAACGGAAACTGGGGAAAAAGGAATTTACCCAGATATGCTGGATAACCTTGATAAGTTGGCTTTCACTTTTGGAAATGTTTTCAATGCCGTTCAAAAAGAAGGCTATGGATTACCGGGAACGGCCAAAGCGGATAACTTCTTTAATCTCGGAAGCCTCTCGACGAGTAATTACAAAGGAGCTTCGTCTTCCATCCAAATGGCAGATCTCCTTCCTGAACAAATTGCAGCTTCCACAATTGAGGACAACGCAGGTGATGGAACTAATGCGATCAATATGAGCAACATCCAAGGATGGGAGCTTTCATCAACTACACCAAAAGAGTTAGAAGGATTAAGCGCAACACTTAATCTACCATCATTAAGTGCAATCGGAAACGGAACGATGAAGTCATTCTACGAAGGAATGATTGGGAAGCTTGGCGTCGATGCCCAGCAGGCAAACCGACTTCAAAACAACAGTCAGACGCTTCGCCAATCCGTAGATGAAAACCGGCAGTCCGTCAGTTCGGTTTCACTTGATGAAGAAATGACCAACATGATTAAATTCCAGGCAGCCTACAATGCGGCTGCACGAAATATTACCATAATCGATGAAATGCTCGATAAAATCATCAACGGCTTGGGAACAGGCGGAAGATAGGAGGTTGAATAAGTAATGCGAATCACACAGAATATGCTCGCCACTAACATGCTGAGAAACTTGACAAACAGCTACGACAAAATGGGAACGCTCCAAGACCAGCTGGCGACAGGCAAGAAAATCAACCGGCCTTCCGATGACCCGGTTGTTGCAATGAAAGGCGTCTCTTACCGAGACAGCCTGATGCAAATCGACCAGTTTAAAAGGAACTTCGGTGAAGCCTACAACTGGGTAGAGAATTCTGATTCTGCTTTGGATAAAGCGACGCAGGCTCTTCAAAGAATCCGCGAGCTGGCTGTGCAGGCATCCAATGATACATATGATGCAACACAGCGCGACGCTATCAATCAGGAAGTCGTACAACTTAAGGAGCAGCTTGTTCAGCTCGGCAACACCAAGTTTGGAGAGAAATATCTTTTCAACGGAACGGATACTTTATCACAGCCGATTGATTTGGCTGCCACTCCGCCAAAAGTTTCAACAAACACCAATCCGGTCAAGCTGGAGCTTTCAAAAGGCGTATATATACAAGTGAACGCAGACCCGACCAAGGTATTTACTTTGGACAACTCAACAAATCCTCCATCCGGATTATTCGGCGATATCGATCAGCTGATCACGAAGTTGTCTGATCCGAACTCAACAGGCGATGACATCAATGATTCATTGAAGCAGCTGGACGGCCATATCCAAAATGTGACTTACGCCCGTTCGGAGCTTGGCGCGAGAATGAACCGTGTTGAATTGATGGAAAATCGAATCGATGAGCAGCAGGTCATTGCCAACAAAGTCCTCTCTGACAATGAAGATGCGGATATGGAAAAGGTTATCACAGATCTTAAAGTACAAGAAAGCGTCATGCGGGCAGCCATGGGAGTGGGTGCACGGATTATACAGCCGAGTTTGATGGATTTCTTAAGGTAAGCCCCAGACTAATGACAAGCGCTTTCATTTAGTCTGAATATAGATAATATTAAAGCTATCTCATTAGGGATAGTTTTTATTATAAGGTGATTCCAATGAACATACCCCAAATCAGAATACAATCGCAATCAGCCAAAATCGCCATGGAAACGAGTGCGCCTGTCCAGACGATTGAACAGCCTCATGCACAGATGCAGCTTCACCAGGAGAATGCCCATATTACTATGGAAACAATAAAGCCGAGGCTGACAATCGATCAGTCGCAGGCATGGGCTGATATGAACCTGAAAAGTGTTTTTCGGATGAATGCTGAAGCGGCCCAGCGGAGCGAGCAGGAGTGGTTCCAGGAGATGGCGGAAAGTTCACAGGAAGGGGACGAGCTGATGATGATTGAACATGGTGGAAATGTTATGGCCGCACAGGCAGAACGACACGGCGAACTTCCAACCTATGATTTTAATATCGGCTACATTCCTTCTAATTTTTCAGTGAAAGTCCATTTTGAACCCGGACGACTATACATGGACGTTACCCCGCAAAAGGTTGTGAATAATACTCAAGTACGCAAGCCATACATCGATTCTCAGCGTGGACATGTTTCCATCGGTATGAGGCAGCAGGCAAATCTGCAGATTGATTTTGTAAACCTTCAAGTATAAAGAAAAGGAATGGTAGAAATGAGTATCAGTACAAAATATCACGGAGAAATGGAAGTTGCCCAAGAAGAGATTTGGCATTTTGACAGTGGGATTCCGGGCTTCTTAAATGAAAAGACATTCGTTCTTCTTCCATTAGAAGACAATCCTCTTTTTCAAATTCTTCAATCCACTGAAAACAAGAACTTGGCATTCGTTTTAACCAATCCATTTTATTTTAATAAAAACTATGATTTTAAAATTGACGAGGGTACTCTTGAACAGCTGTCGCTTCAAAATGAAAAAGATGTTGCCGCTATGGTGATCGTGACGGTTAAAGATCCTTTCGAAAAGAGCACTGCCAACCTTCAAGCACCGGTCATCTTCAATCTATCAAACCAAAAAGCGAAGCAGATGATTCTCACACAGACGGAATACAAGACGCGAGAATTTATCTTTCAACAGCTTCCAGCTTCGAAGGGGTGACGAAAAATGCTAGTTTTGACGAGAAAAAACGGTGAAAGCATTCAAATCGGGGATGACATTGAAATTACGGTGATTGGAATCAAAGGTGATCAAGTGAAAATCGGCATCAATGCCCCCAAACACATAGAAGTGCATAGGAAAGAAATCTACTTAGAGATCGGTCAGGAAAACGAGCAGGCGTCCACTGGGCTGGCCAATCTACTAAACATTTTGCCGAAAAAAGAAAAATAAATAAAAAATTTATCAAAAACTATTAAAGACCCTCGAACCATGTCGATATAACTAATGTAAGGAAATTCAACGGACGGCCGCCGTTGAATCTCTAAAAATTCCAACGGTTCACAAGGACGTGAGCCATACATTCAAGGAGGAAAAATAAATGCAAATCAATCATAATATTGCTGCATTAAATACTTACAACAGATTGAACGCAGCTTCTAACGCCCAATCTAGATCTATGGAAAAATTATCTTCAGGTATGCGTATCAACCGTGCTGGAGATGATGCTGCAGGTCTAGCAATTTCTGAAAAAATGCGCGGTCAAATTCGTGGTTTAGATCAAGCTTCAGCAAACGCACAAGATGGAATTTCTATGATTCAAACTGCTGAAGGCGCTTTGAATGAAACACATAGTATTCTACAACGTATGCGTGAACTTTCCGTTCAGGCTTCAAACGATACAAACACTAGCACTGACCGTGATGCTATTCAAAAGGAAATGGACCAGTTAACTAGTGAGATTGACCGTATAGGTAATACTACGCAATTTAATAATAAGAATTTATTAGATGGTTCTCAATCTCAAAGTGTGACTTTGGACTCGGCGAATACGAAAGTATTAAAGGCTGAAGTATTAACAAGTACAGATACAGGGACATATTCACTTCAAGTTGCTTCAAAGAGTACTACAGCAGCAAACTTGGCTGCAAATGGAACTGGTGTTACTAGCGCTGACATCACAATTAATGATACTGGTTTCGATGTAAACCAATCATATTCAATTAAGGTAGAAGATGGTACTTCGGGTGGCGGATTAAAGAAGTTAACTTTCATGGCAGAAGACGGAACAGTTATTGATACGCAAGATGATGTAGATGTATCAAATGCAGTTTCTTTAGATGCAGCCGGTGCAACAACATTAGGAATTGGTGCTGGTAAAATTACTGGTAACGGTACTATGAAGTTCGATGTTGGTATTAAGGCTGATTATACTGTAACAAATACGTCAACAAATGAAGCGACAACTAAGACTGTTACAACGACTGATGGAACAGTTAATGTAGGAGCCTTCCAATTAACAGTTGATAAAACTTTAACTGCTGCTACTGATGCTACTGCCTTTAAAGTGAGTGGTGAAGCTGTTCAATTGCAAATTGGTGCAAATGAAGACCAAAATATGAGAGTTGCTATAAGAGATATGCGCGCACAGAATTTAGGTGTGGATAATATTGATGTCTCTTCCTATGCAAATGCCAAGGCTGCAATTACAACTATTGACAAAGCTATTAAAACCGTATCGGAAGAACGTTCAAAATTAGGTGCATACCAAAACCGTTTAGACCATACTATCAACAACCTAGGTACATCTTCTGAAAACTTAACAGCTGCTGAATCTCGTATTCGTGACGTAGATATGGCGAAAGAAATGATGAATCAAACTAAGAACTCTATCCTTTCTCAAGCTGCACAAGCAATGTTGGCTCAAGCTAACCAACAGCCACAAGGTGTTCTTCAGTTGTTACGTTAATTTTTCAAAGAAAGAGGATTCCGTTTTGGAATTCTCTTTTTTCTTTTAAACTTCTATAATTTTTCCCCTTAACTCTTCCATTATTTATCCGATATAGTTAATAGAACAATTGAATAAAGGAGAATCATTACTATGATTGAACGGGTGCAAGGGCAAACGCCTACTTTACTATCTAATTCAGGAACAGTTCAAAAAGAGTCTACAGAATCTAAGTCATCCGAACTAGTTCAATCACAAAAGCAAGAAGAAAAGCAGCAGGAAGTAACAAAAGAAAAGCTGGAAAAGGTCATCAACAGCATGAATGACTTTGTGTCAGCATCTAATACGCATTTGAAATTTGAGTTTCATGATAAATTGAAAGAATACTATGTGACGATCATCGATGATAAGACGCAGGAAGTAGTAAAGGAAATCCCATCAAAAAAAATGCTGGATATGTATGCAGCGATGACGGAATTTCTTGGTTTGATGGTAGATAAAAAGATATAAAGGGGTTGTTTTCACTTGAGTACAATGCGACTCAGCGGGTTGGCAAGCGGCATGGATATTGATCAAATGGTCAAAGATTTAATGAAAGCTGAAAAAATGCCGCTTGATAAAATGACTCAAAAAAAGCAGTATATGGAATGGCAGCGGGATGATTACCGGGAAGTAAATAAATCTCTATTTGATTTCAATAATCTTATTTTTGATGGAGTTATGAAGCAGAGCACCTATGTTCAAAAAACAATCAATTCCTCAAATGAGAGTGTCGCTTCAATTCGAAATCTAAGTTCCACATCTGACTTTTCAGGATCCTTAAATGTTACTTCACTCGCAAGTGCTGCTACTATGCACAGTAAAAGTAAAATACAATATAATGCTGCTGCTATTGACCCAACTAAAAAACTAAGCGACTACGGCATTACTGGGACACAAACCATTAAGATAGATGCGATTGGTACTGACGGCAAACTTGATACCTCAAGTAAGTCCCTTAGTTTTGATCCGACACAGGAAACGTTAAACAGCGTAATCGATAAAATCAATAAACAGTTCGGTATAACGATGTTCTATGATAGTGCTACTCAAAATGTGGCGTTGACATCTAAAAATACTGGAGATGCTAAAGATGCAGCTAATACGGATGTTGCCGAAATATCCTTAACAGAAACTGCAGGGACTTTTTTAACAGGCTTCTTACAGTTAGACAGCGATAATAAAACCGCAGAAACGAATGGGGAAGGAACATTAGGAACAGATGCTGCCTTTACATATAATGGTCTAACAACAACCCGTTCTACAAATACTTTTAACATCAATGGAGTCGAGTTTACGGTGAAAAATTTAGGCTCTACCACATTTTCCTCATCACCTGATGTTGATAAAATACTAGACTCGATTACGAAGTTTGTGGACGAATACAACAAGCTGATTGAAAACGTGAACGGGCAACTGGATGAAAAGCGCTACCGTGACTATCAGCCTCTAACCTCTGATCAAAGAGAAGCGATGTCTGATAAAGAAGCAGAGCTATGGGATGAGAAGGCTAAAAGCGGAACGCTAAGAGGTGACTCTGTTCTTTCCAGTGGGTTGAACCAAATGCGCAACGATTTTTACTCTCCTGTCAGCGGTATTACTGGATTTGATCAGCTTGCAAAAATCGGGATTACAACCTCCAGTAATTTTATGGATAAAGGGAAACTGGTTATTAATCCAGATAAATTGAAAGAGGCTATTTCGAGTGACCCTAATGGAATTTATCAGCTGTTTGCGAAAGATGGCACAACTACTGCTGATAAAGGAATTGCACGACGCTTGCGTGATACCATTCAAAAAACAATGGATGGTATTGATCAAAAAGCAGGGAAGGCATCCAGTACAAATAATACCTTTACCATTGGAAGAGATCTGAACAGTCTGAATGATCAAATTGACCGTTTCAATGATCGCCTTTCACAAGTTGAAGACCGCTACTACCGCCAGTTCACTGCAATGGAGCAGGCAATTCAAAAATCGAACCAGCAGGCTACATACCTGATGCAGCAGTTCGGCGGCGGACAGTAATTTTAGCAATAAAGAAGGAGTGCAATGATGGCTATCAATAACCCTTACCAGACATATCAAAATAATTCTGTGAGTACAGCATCCCCAGGAGAACTTACGCTTATGTTATACAACGGCTGCTTGAAGTTCATCAATCAGGCGAAGCAAGCTATGGTCTCAAAAAATATTGAAGCGCGGAATACAAGCATTTTGAAGGCCCAAAAGATCGTCCAGGAATTAATGGTGACATTGAATATGGATCTGAAAGTCTCTCAAAATATGATGGCTCTTTATGATTATATCAATCGTCGTTTGATAGAAGCGAATGTGAATAGTGACACTGCTATTTTAGAAGAGGTAGAAGGCATGGTGACGGAGTTCCGCGATACGTGGAAACAGGTCATCCAAATGAATCGCCAGCAGGTACACGCCGGGCAGGGCGGCCAAGTGTAATGAGTGCCGTCCTTCAATGTTTTGTAGTAACAAAAAAACTGTATGAATTAACTCAGGAAGACATAGATTCTAATCGCGAGGAAACTATTTCTGAAATAGAGAAGCTGCTCGAAGAACGCGAAGTCTTGCTTCCTAAAATCCTCCCTCCATTTTCAGCTGATGAAGAGAAGATGGGAAAGCAGATGCTCCTCTGGAACGAAGCGATCAATGAAAAGCTTTTATTAATCAAACGTTTGATTAATAAAGATATCAACGGCTTGGAAAAGAAAAAAACAACTGCAAAGCGCTATTCGAATCCATACGAGAACATGAATTTTGACGGCATGTTTTACGATAAACGAAAATAGGTGGACAGCATGAAAACGTTAGAAATGACCAAAGAACAATTGGAGTTCTGCAAACAGTATACTGGGCTGATTGAGACAGTAAACGAAGCACTTGACTATGTAGTTGCTAGCTTTTCTGATTTTGAAAAAACAGAAGGGGATGTCGTCTTGAACGACGTCATACAAGCATTCGTTCAGATTGCGCAAAGCCATGTCTCACTGGAAGTTTTGTTTCAGGATGACAAAGAGGTGGTCCAAGGCATTCAATCATTTTCAAATGTCTTGAATCAGTTAGAGCGACTTGAAGGTAAAATGGATGATCTTACTTTACGATCAGATATCATTACGAATGATGTTGCTCCGGCTTACCGCTCATGGAGCACCGACATGCTATCCAAACTCCAACCCTATATCACGGTATGAAAGAAGCACGGGAGACGGTTCCCGTGCTTCTTTCCTGTTTCTGTAGGAGCAGATCCGATCCTCTGCTTCCTAATTCCTCTCTTCTAACTCTTTCACACGCTTCTCCAATTTCTTCACCTTTGACTCCACATTCATTGCAAATGTCATGGCCACGATCGCGAATACAAATCCAATTGTCCCCATATAATCCACACACCTTTCATATCTTATATCTACGATTGAAAACTGAAATCGTTTCAAGTAGTTTTCCTTTTCCCCACCAGTCGCTGACATATCCCAAGTTATGTGCGAATAAGGTAGCGATAGAACGAAATCCATTCGCGAAGAGGCGGAGCCATTATGGAACAAACGAAACAATCCCGCACGATACTCGTGACCGGCGGGGCGGGGTTCATTGGGTCTCATTTTATCCACCGTTGGCATGCGCACTATCCACATGATCACATTTTGAATGTTGATAAGCTCGGTTATGCTTCCAATTTGGACTATGTGAAAGGGTTATCCCCAGGATCCTATACGTTTTTGCATGCTGATTTGGCGGATAAGGAGAAAATCCACAACCTCCTCGTGCGATACGAGCCGGATCATATTTTTCATTTCGCAGCAGAGTCTCATGTGGATCAATCCATTAAATCGCCCGAAGCCTTTGTTTCCTCCAATATTAACGGGACTTTTCATTTGCTTGAAGCTGTCCGCCATCTATGGACCATTCAAAACCGCCTTCATGAAGCTCGTTTTGTCCACATATCAACAGATGAAGTTTACGGCAGCCTCCGATTAGATGAACCAGCATTCATAGAGGAATCGCTCATCAAACCCAATTCTCCCTATTCGGCATCTAAAGCAGCAAGCGACCACCTGGTCCGGGCCTACCATAAAACGTATGGACTTCAGACGCTTACTACTAGATGCAGCAACAATTTCGGTCCACATCAGCATCAGGAAAAATTGATTCCCACCATTATCCACAGAGCGATCCACCATCAGCCGATCCCGATTTACGGGGAAGGGAAGCAGATCCGCGATTGGCTTTATGTCCTTGACCATTGTGAGGCAATCAATCTCGTTTTCAATAAAGGAAGAGCGGGGGAAGTCTACAATCTAGGTGCGAGCAATGAATGGGCAAATCTCCAATTGACCAGCTATATTTGCGATCAGCTTAATGAAATCAAGCCGAGCAAAAAATTGAAAGATTATAAGGAACTCATCACGTTCACCGATGACCGGGCAGGACACGATTTCCGCTACGGAATGGATGCGTCCAAAGCCGCGTCAGAATTAAACTGGAAACCCCGGTACTCCTTTAAGGAAGCGATGAAGACCACCATAGATTGGTACTTAGCAAAGTATGAAGGCGAAAGGGAGATCGATTCGTGAAAAAGAAGAAGCTGCTTATTTATGGATCACAGGATTTTGGATGGACCGTCCGTCAGATTGCCCTCGATTCAGGCTATACCATTGCGGGGTTCATCGATGATATCCACCCGGGAGATGGGGTGCTCGGGGATTTTTCCAAAGTGAAGGAATCTCATTCACCGGAAGAATATGAAGTCGCAATGGCCATCGGCTACGGGAACTTGAAAGCCCGCCTGAAAGTGATGGAGCGTGTGAAGGAATATGGCTATACGCTTGCGACTCTCATTCATCCAAGGGCTTATGTGTGTTCCACTGCCACAATCGAAGAAGGCGCCATCATCATGAATAATGCTGTCATTGATATGCGGACGCGGATTGGGGAGGGAGCTGTTGTTTGGCCAGGTGTTGTCGTGAACCATGACTCTGTAGTGGAAGGCAACACGTTCATTTCCCCGAATGCCACGATCTGCGGCCACTGCATGATCGGGAAGAACTGCTTTGTGGGTGCCGGATCGGTTGTGGCCGACCACCGCACTGTCCCTCCTGAGAGCTTTGTGAAAGCTGGGAGTGTGTTTGTTTGAAGAAAGCGGCCATCATCCAGTCGAATTACATCCCTTGGAAAGGCTATTTTGACATTATCCATGATGTAGATGTATTTGTGTTTTTGGATGATGTCCAGTTTACGAAGAACGATTGGCGGAACCGCAATCAAATTAAGACTCCGAATGGCGTGAAGTGGCTGAGCATCCCGGTGGGACAGCATATTCACCGCAATATCAATGAAGTGGAGCTGACAGATAGCAGGTGGCAGAAGAAGCATTGGGATGCTTTGAAAAACAGCTATGGGAAGGCTCCTTTTTTTCGCTTGTATGAGGATTTTTTTGAGCATATCTATTTGGAAAGTACGTGGTCCTCTTTATCGGAGATCAACCAATTTTTGATTGCCCACATATCCACAAACTTCCTGCAGTGCAAAACAGAATTCATCGATTCACGCCAGGTGGCGGCAGAAGGGAAAAAGCAGGATAAATTGATCGGTATATTAAAAAAACTTGGGGCTGGCAGCTATCTATCAGGGCCGGCTGCCATGTCGTACCTTAACGAAGAAGGTTTTGCACAGGAAGGGATCAAGCTTGTGTATAAAAATTACGAAGGCTATCCTGCTTATCCACAAAGTTATCCTCCATTTGCACATGGGGTCTCTATCGTAGACCTGCTTTTCCACACAGGACCGGATGCGTCGTACTACATTTGGGGATGGCGGGAAAATGGGGTGAAGGAATGAAGGGAGTCATTCTGGCCGGCGGGACGGGGACGAGGCTTTATCCCCTGACGAAAATCACGAATAAGCATCTGCTGCCAGTGGGGAAGGAACCGATGATTTTCAATCCGATCAAGCAGTTGAAATCAGCGGGCATCAAGGAAATTTTAATCATTACAAGCATGAATCATATGGGCGAAATCGTCCGGCTGCTTGGAAGCGGCAAGGATTTTGGATGCGATTTTACGTTTAAGGTCCAGGAAGAAGCAAAAGGGGTGGCACATGCCCTGTATTTGGCCAAAGCGTTTGCAGAGTGTGGGAAGATTGCCGTCATCCTTGGAGATAACATCGCAACACATAGCATCAAGCCGTTCGTTGAGGAATTTGAACAGCAGAAGAAAGGGGCGAAGGTGCTGCTCCGGAAAGTGAGCGATCCCGAACGATACGGCATCGCTGCTTTGGATGAAAAGAAAGTGATCGAAATCGAAGAAAAGCCGAAGCAGCCGAAAAGCAGCTACGCCGTCGTCGGGATTTATATGTATGATGCTGATGTTTTCCGCTTAATCGAAGGGATTGAACCGTCTGCAAGGGGTGAGTATGAGATCACCGCGGTGAACAACATTTATATCGACAGGGGCGAACTGACCTACAACATCCTTGAAGGTGACTGGACGGATGCTGGGACATTTGCCTCGTTCCGTTATGCCAATAAGATTTTGACGAAGACGAATAACCGTATCATCGAATGAGTGGAAAGGGAAGTGATGAAGTTGCAGGCCATCCCTTTTAATGTGCCGCTCGTGACGGGCCGGGAGCGTACTTATGTAGAGCAGGTCATTTCGTCGGGGAAATTCTCCGGGGATCAGCCTTTTACAAAATTGTGCAGCGAATGGCTGGAGCAAAAGCTGGGCTGCCAAAAAGCCCTGCTGACACCGTCCTGCACGCATTCGCTTGAAATGGCAGCAATTCTTGCAAATATCGGGGAAGGCGACGAAGTGATCATGCCTTCCTATACGTTTGTTTCAACAGCTAATGCTTTCGTTTTGCGTGGTGCGAAAATCGTTTTCGTCGATATCGAGCCTCAAACTATGAATATCGATTCTGCATTGATTGAAAATGCAGTTACGGAGCGGACAAAGGCGATCGTCGTCGTGCATTATGGAGGAGTTTCCTGTGAGATGGAGACCATCATGGAGCTCGCTCGAAAGCACTCACTGCTCGTCATTGAGGATGCTGCGCAGGCACTCATGGCGGAGTATAAAGGGAATCCGCTCGGAACCATCGGTGATATTGGTTGCCTCAGCTTCCATGAAACGAAGAACTATCACTGCGGCGAGGGAGGGGCCTTGCTGATAAACCGCCCAGTGCTTGTTGACCGGGCGGAAATCATCCGGGAAAAAGGCACTAACCGCTCCCGGTTTTTCCGCGGCCAGATTGATAAATATACATGGGTCGATATCGGTTCTTCCTATTTAATGAACGAACTGAGTGCGGCTTTTTTGTATGCGCAGCTGGAGGAAGCGGAGAAGGTGAATGAAGTCCGGAAACGTCTTTGGGTGCAGTACAGGGAGGCTCTTTTGCCATTGGTGGAAAAAGGGTGGATTGAAATTGCAGAGATTCCGGAGGGCTGCAGCCACAATGCACATCTATTTTTTTTGAAGGCAAAAGATCTTGAAGAAAGATCGAACCTGATTGCTTTTTTGAAAAAGGCAGGCATCGGTGCAGTCTTTCATTATATCCCCCTTCACTCAACGGAAATCGGTAGGAGAGTCGGGCGCTTTCATGGGGAAGATCTTTTTACTACGAAGGAAAGTGAGCGGCTTGTTCGGCTGCCTATGTATTACGGATTAAAACAGGATGATATCGAACAGGTTGTGAAGGCAATTCGTACGTTTTATGAAAAGCATTGGGGTGTAAAAGGATGAGCAATCAAGTGCTTCTTGTCGTGAAAAAAGAAGGGGCAAAGGATCCCCGGGTGGCGGAACTTTGCCGTGAATTTAAAAAGCGCGGCTATGAAATCCGTCATGTCTCCATGAAGAATCTCATTTTATTTTCATTGGGAACCACCATTCAAACCATTCGAAAAAAGCGGCAGCGAAGACTCTGTTTCCTCTCCAACCACCGCAGCCTTCTTTTCAGCAGCTACCGCGCCTATAACGGGCAAATCGATGATTTCATCTACCTCCCATCCCGGGATGATAAGGATTCTTTCAGCAGCGAGCCGGTGAAATCATTGGCAAATCTGAACGGGATCGAAACGGAGACGCTCCATGGGAAAATCTATGTCCAAATGGGTTTTGAACAAGCTGATTTGCTATTTCCTCTGCTTCTCCTACATCATCGGTTTGTCTATTTTACAAGGATGGAGGAATTTGACTGGGATACTCCGAAAACAAAGAAATCCATCGGAAAGGAATACAAACTCGGCAATCGGACGTTTTCTTTTAAAGGGGAAGGGGAGAAGGCGGAAACCGTTTCGATCGATCCAGTGGCATCGAAGCCGTTCGCTTTTGATCAGGACTTTTTTCAAGCCGCAGCTGCTGCCCCGCAGTGGACGGTCTACTTAACCCGGACTGTTCTGAAAATGGGCATTCCCGCGGACATCAAGGGAAAGGTAGCGACCGCGCTTTTTCATCTCCATCGTGATTCTCCTTTAAAAGAAAGGATATTCGAGCAAATTCAGGATTATATAAAGTGGGGCAAGGATTCGTTTCCGGAGAAAGTGAATCTGCTAACGGCGAGCCTTGCGCTGAAAAAAGAAGATGGTCTCCTGAAGCTCATTCATCAGACGCTCCTTGAAGACCGGACCTACATAGCTTTTCACTATCCTCTTCTTGCTTCAACTCTTGGGTTTGTCAGTTACCATGGTCTTCAAAAATATAAGGGGATTTATCAAGATCAAAGGGTCATCATGGCACGGATTGTGGAATTTTATCAGGGACATGTGAAGGCTGCATCCGGTGAAAAGAAAAAAGGCAAAGTCGTCATCATCGCCGGGCAGCTTCTTGCTCAACAGCATGCGCCTACTGCTGTCGTGTTGAATTATGCCAAACAATTGAAATTGGTCTATCCTGAGTTGGAAATAAAGATATTTGTGGATGACACCTTTGTCTATAGCCCGGGAGAGGTGATTTTTTCGAATGCTTTTTCAGCGGCTGCATCCCGCAATTTCAAAGAAACCCATCTCAAAATGCTTGGCGGCAGCGGAATTGATCTCATTTATTCGGATCCATCTTTACCGAGAATGGAGCGGCTCAAAAGGGACTTGGCTTTTTTTGAAAAAGAGAAACCGGAAGTGATCTGGTCAATCGGCGCTAATTTCAGCTTGGTGGGGGCGATGCTATTTCAGCATTATCCTATTTTCTCCACATCCCTTGGCGGTGAGGAGGCACTTCCGTTTGCCCATGTCTTCTCAGGTGGGCTGAATCGAGAAACGATTGAAAAGGAATGGAATAAATTCGGAGGGGAAAGCAGGACCTATTTGCCGATTCATCATGGGATTGATTTGAAGAAAGCGGAGAGCATAGAATCTCGCAAGGCGCATGGTTTTGCTGAAGACGATATCGTTCTGGTGACGGTTGGCAATAGGCTTGATGCCGACTTGTCAGGAGAGTTTGTGGAAATCATGAAGGAGTGCTTAGAGAAAAATACTTCTGTGGAATGGTGTGTAATTGGGAAAGGTGAATTTTCACTTATTCATGATGGTTGTTCGGACTTGATTGATAATGGACGGATTCACTTTATCGACTACCACCCTGACTTGCCTGCTTTTTATCAACTATGCGATGTGTATGTGAATCCATTCCGCAAAGGGGGAGGGATCAGTGCAGCCATGGCAATGGATGCCGGAATTCCGGTGGTCACATTGAAGAGCAGTGCGGATACTGCGTTTTATGTTGGAAATGAAGCAGTGGAAGATGAGGAGTTTTCGGGTGAACTATACAAACTATGCAGGGATTCAGAATATCGTAAGAAGAAAGGTGCGGTAATGAAAGACGCCATCCAGAAATTTTTTGATTTCAGCGGGGCAGTGGATGATATTTCGAGAGGTTTTGAAATGGCGAAAACTTCCTTTGATAGCCTATCGTCAGACACGGGAAAATAATTTTCTGCCTGCATCTAGGTCTGTAGACCCCTTGTTCCGACAGGATTTGACGGAAAGTTTTTTAATTTGACAAAATTTTTAGAAAGTTTAAGCAGGAATATTCCTGGGAATATCGAATACTATATACAAGCTTTAATTAAAGGAGGATTCCACATATGCTAACTTACAACATTCGAGGCGAAAACATTGAGGTTACTCCAGCAATCCGCGAGTACTTGGAAAAGAAGGTAGGAAAGCTTGAGCGCTACTTCAATGATACTCCAGATGCGAACGTACACGTAAACTTGAAAGTTTATCAGGACAAAACGGCTAAAGTAGAGGTAACGATTCCGATGCCGCATCTCGTCCTTCGCGCGGAGGAGCACAATGCTGACATGTATGCCGGAATTGACCTTATTGTTGATAAATTAGAGCGTCAAATTCGAAAACATAAAACAAAAGTAAACCGCAAATTCCGTGAAAAAGGAAGCCCGGGCGAATACTTCGCTTCCTTGGATGATCCAACAGGCGGAGCGGCTCCTGAGAAGAAAGAAGACGATCAGGATATGGAAATCGTCCGTACGAAGCAGTTCGACTTGAAGCCGATGGACTCTGAAGAAGCCGTTCTTCAAATGAACCTTCTCGGCCATAGCTTCTTCATCTACACAGATGCAGAATCCAACGCCACAAACATCGTCTACAAGCGCCGCGACGGCAAATACGGTTTGATTGAAACAACATATTAATAAATTGAAAAGGCATCATCCTCGCTTTGGGGATGATGTCTTTTTTGCTTTGATGGGGAGGCGGAATTGGACACGAAAATAAGTGGGAGACATGCTGAAGTGCTCAAATGAACAGGGATTGAACACATAAATAGCTTCCACACTTTAGCAAGTGTTCATTAAGCACTTGAACGAATACTAAAAAGGTTTACAACCATAATGAAGTGTTCAATCAGTTGTGCAATGAACACGAAAGCAGCTGTCACTCCAAAGTAAGTGTTTATTTAAAGTCCTATTGAACATATAAAGAGCAATCCTATCGAATAAAGTGTTCATTCACCGCCAATAAACTCTCATCATAAAAGAATATTCACGAATTAATCGAATAATAATCAATAAGACTACTACTCTCTGCAATTAATTATTGAAAAATTCCTACTATTATTACTATAATGGTAGACAAGTTGTTATTTCGATAATCGAAGTATTGAAAAGGGGAGTATATACATATGAATCTGGACTATTTATATCATCCGTATCCGTCCCAGCGGAATACGGTTTTTGCGAAGAATGGGATGGTAGCAACGTCTCAGCCACTGGCAGCGCAGGCGGGGTTGGAAATTCTACAAAAAGGCGGGAATGCAGTGGATGCAGCGATTGCTACGGCTGCTGCATTGACAGTGGTCGAACCCACCTCAAATGGCATCGGGGGAGACGCTTTTGCCCTGGTGTGGATGAAAGACGAGCTGCATGGATTGAACGCGAGCGGACAGGCTCCGGCGTCCATTTCCATTGAGGCGGTGAAAGCTAAGGGACACGAGAAAATGCCGGTCCATGGGATGATCCCTATTACCATCCCTGGGGTGCCTGCCGCATGGGGAGAACTTTCCCGTAAATTTGGCAAGCTGCCGCTGACCGAGGTATTGCAGCCGGCAATCCGGTATGCGGAGGAAGGGTATCCGATCTCCCCTATTCTCGGGAAGTATTGGGATTATGCTTTCAGACGCTTCAAGGAAATTTTCAAAGGCGAAGAATACAAGGCATGGTTCGATACATTTGCGCCGGAAGGAAGGGCTCCGAAAATCGGAGAGATGTGGAAGTCCCCTGGACATGCGGCGACATTGAGGTCCATTGCAGAAACGAATGGTGAGAGCTTCTACAAAGGGGAGCTCGCGGAAAAAATAGATTCCTTCATGAAAGAGCACGATGGATTTTTGACCAAAGAGGATCTTGCCGGCTTCGAGCCTGAGTGGGTCGATCCGATTTCCGTGAATTACAAAGGATACGATGTTTGGGAAATCCCGCCGAATGGCCAGGGAATCATTGCCCTAATGGCGCTGAATATCGCAAAGGGAATGGAGTTCAAGGAGAAAGACAGCATTGATACATTTCATAAACAAATTGAGGCGATGAAGCTTGCCTTCACAGATGGAAAGGCCCATGTGACGGATATTAAACATATGACGACAGCGGTTGAGGAATTGCTGTCAGAGGGCTACGGGAATGCAAGGCGGTCATTGATCGGGGATGAGGCAATTCTCCCGGATCCTTATACACCTCCAAAAGGCGGAACGGTCTACTTGGCTGCTGCGGATGGAGACGGCAATATGATCTCTTACATTCAAAGCAATTATATGGGGTTCGGGTCCGGGATCGTCATTCCGGGAACAGGGATTTCACTGCAAAATCGCGGGGCTGATTTTTCGTTGGATGAGTCGCATCCGAATGCATTGAAGCCGGGGAAACGGACATACCATACGATCATTCCGGGATTTTTGACCAAGGATGGAAAAGCAGTCGGTCCGTTTGGCGTCATGGGCGGCTATATGCAGCCGCAGGGGCATTTCCAGGTCGTCATGAACACGGTGGATTTCCATTTGAATCCGCAGGCAGCACTGGATGCACCGCGCTGGCAGTGGATGGAAGGAAAGAAAATACTTGTTGAGCCGCATTTCCCGAATCATTTGGCACAGGGGCTTGCAAGAAAAGGCCATCAAATCCAAGTCGCGACCGATACCGGAAGCTTCGGGCGCGGACAGATTATCTGGCGCGATGAGAAAACGGGCGTCCTGATGGGCGGCACGGAGTCCAGGACAGACGGCGCCATCGCGGCATGGTAAAATAGAAGGAAATTCAGCATAGGGGAATGAGGCAATGTGAAGCTTTGGAACTTGTTCCTCGCCTTTTTCAGGGTGGGGATTTTAGGATACGGAGGCGGTCCTGCCGCCATTCCGCTCGTTCATAAAGAAGTAGTCGAAAAATGTAAATGGATGAGCGACGATGATTTTTCAGATGTACTGGCTCTCGGAAACGCGCTGCCAGGTCCGATTGCGACGAAGCTTGCCGGCTACATCGGCTGGAGGGTGAGCGGATTGCTTGGGATGGTTGTTTCAGTCTTGGCGACAATTGTCCCGACGATCATTTTGATGATCCTGCTGCTGACAGTTCTGAATGCCTACCGTGAAAAGCCGTGGGTGCAGGGGATGTCAAAAGCCGTTGTCCCTGTAGTAGGCGTGATGCTTGCCGTCATGACATGGGATTTTATCGCGAAGTCGACTTCAGGGCTGGGTAAAGTTTGGGGCATCGCTCTTATTGTTATCAGCTTTGTAGTGCTTGAGCTGATCGGAATCCATCCGGCCATTTTGATAGGGATATTGATTGTCGGTGCGCTTCTGTCGCCAGGGAAGCGTAAAGAAAGGAAGGTGAAGGCTTCATGATTTATTGGAAGATCTTCCTCGCCTTCTTTATTCCGGGGGTATTGGGATACGGAGGCGGCCCGGCTTCGATTCCGCTTGTAGAAAATGAAGTTGTCGACCGCTACCACTGGCTTTCCGTCAATGAATTCAGTGAAGTGCTAGCACTCGGCAACGCACTTCCGGGTCCGATTGCCACTAAGATGTCCGGGTACATCGGCTATGAAGTGGGCGGCGTCTTCGGTGCATTTGTCGGCGTGTTTGCCACTATTGCACCTTCGTTGATTTTGATGATCGCACTATTAGCTCTTTTGATGAAATTTAAAAATTCACCGAAAGTCAAATTGTTGACGAATCTAGTAAGACCGGCGATTGCTGTGCTGCTTGGCATCATGGCCTATGATTTTTTCAAAGATTCCTATCACGGGATCGGCTGGCTGCAGACACTTGCGATTGTCGTCGTCAGCTTCCTGCTTCTGCAAAAATGGAAAGTGCACCCCGCCTATGTCATCGGGGCCGCACTCGTATATGGTGCCATATTTTTAGGATGAGCTCGCCGGATGGCGGGTTTTTTTTGATTCATTCGACAAAAATCGAGGTAATTCGGGGAGTGCCTGTCACTTTTCTGGAGGGGGAGCGGCGGTTTGCTCTCAACTTTGTGCCTGGACCCCCGCACTTTCGCGTTTAACCCCGCAACTTTAGGCGGTGACCGCCGCACATTTCCGGTTGACCCCTCAACTTTTCGCCTCAACCGCTCAACTCCACATTTTATGGGAGTTTTTCGAGGACGCTGACCCGCATTTGCCAAATATCGGCGCCAGCCGGACAAATTATGTTGGTTTTCCGTTCTTTGCATTGGCTCGTGGCGGTTTGCTCTCAACTTTCGGCCGCGACCGCCGAACTTTCGCGTTTAACCCCGCAACTTTCGGCGACGACCGCCGCACTTTCCCGGTTGACCTCGCAACTTTTCGCCTCAACCGCTCAACTACCCATAAAATGGAAGTTGAGGAACCCGTTCAACCGCGGAAGAAGCTTCCATTTGATTGGAATCTATCATTTCCTATACAATAGATTGGGATTATCAGAGACAAGTGCTATATATAACAGGAGTGAAATTTGAAATGACAGTAACTGTAGGACGAAACGAACCATGTCCGTGTGGAAGCGGAAAAAAATATAAGAAATGCTGTGAAAAGAATAATGCGGTTTCAATCGAGACGCTGGTGAATGAAGAGCTGATCGGTCTGGAAGAGGAGCTTATTGAACATTTTGTTCAGTATTACCTCACTTCCTTTAACCGTTTCTTTTTATATGAGAAAGCTAATTTTCCTCATTTAGCTGAGTTTGAAAATGAGCCATTCTCGATTATGGACCAGGTATATCATTGGTACATATTTACCCAGGAAGCACAGGATGGAAAGACTGTCGCGGAAGAATTCATCGATCGCCGCTTGCCGACTGTTCAAAGGCAGCGCACAAAGGATGTTTTTAAATCATGGAAAGATTACACCATTGTCGTGGGAACGGTTTCTCATTGCATGGGTGAAAATCTTGAAGTGACAGATGCTCTAACTGGCGAAACGTATTCTATCATTGAGCCTGAGCATCAATTTGACGTGGATCATACTAAAGGGCAAATGGTCATCGGAATCAAGATTGGCAAATTGTTCTTTGGGATCGACCACGACTTCCCGCTGCACCTTGCTGAAGCGCAAAAAGCATGGGTAGCAGAAGACTTTGCCAAGTCCGGCGAGAAGGACGAACAAGAATATTTGAAGAAAAACTTCATGAAAGTAGCAGAAGCCTTCCAGAAAATGAAAAATGAAGAAGGCGACCGTCTTGTAAAACTGACGCCTGAACAAGAGGAAGTAGCGGAAGAACTAGAAGCTTACTTGAACAGCCTTGAGGTTGAGCCAGATGATATGGCAGTGCCTGCAGGTCTTGCTGTTTGGGAGATCTTCTGTGATAACGCCAATCCGAAAATCCAGAATCCGAATATTTACGTGGGAGCGATTTATTATCTGCTTTCCCAGCAAAACTTCGGCCTGGAAAAACGTTCTCAAAAGTTGGTTGCGGAAATTTTCGAAACGTCGCCGGGAAGCATTTCCAAGCGATCAAAAGAAATCGCAGCAGTGCTTGATGAAGTTGGATTTAAATTTTAATTCCTGTCCTAATTTCTGCTTGAATATGGTAGAATAATGGAAAAGGAAGAGGTGGTGTTTTGTTGGAAGATAAATTGAATTTAATCTTAGAAAAACTTACCAACCTCGAAGAAGGACAGACGAAGCTTGAAAAAGGGCAGTTGACACTGGCTGAAAGACAACGGACGCTTGAAGAAGGTCAGTTGAACTTAAGCGAGAGGCAAAGTAGACTGGAAGATGGACAACTTAATTTGATCGATAGACAAGGAAAGTTGGAAGAAGGCCAGCTGACTTTGATCGATAGACAAGGAAAGTTGGAAGAAGGCCAGCTGACTTTGATCGATAGACAAGGAAAGTTGGAAGAAGGCCAGCTGAATTTGATCGAGAGACAAAGCAAGTTGGAAGAAGGCCAGCTGAATTTGATCGAGAGGCAAAGCAAGCTTGAAGAAGGTCAACTGAATCTAGAAAGCCGATTTATTTCTTTAGAGGATAAGATCGATAACCATGCCTCAGAGTTTCGAGCTTATTTCAAGCATATCAATTCCAAATTGGATGAGCACCATCAAGTTTTCCAAGTTGTTTCTACCGAGATGAAAAACTTAAAAATTGATAGTGATTTTCAAAGTGGGAAATTAGGCAGACACGATACAGAAATAAATAATCTTAAAAAGAGAATCCAGTCCTGAGCACAGGGCTGGTTTTTCTTTTGCCATAACAACAGCATCTCCCGGTGAAAGTTGTCCTCACTCCTTAGTAGTGGTAAGATTAAAGGAGGCGTATCTATGTCCCTTGGAAATGCGGTTGCTATTTTATCGCTATTTTCAGAATATTTTTAGAGGATTATTGCTTTTTTTCGAGAATTACTGTTAGAGATGATTAAACCTTCACTTTTTACAACGATGAGGTGGATAAATATGTCCGCCCACTTGATAAAGGAGCGTTATAGATGCTTGGTATTTTAAATAAAGTTTTCGACGATAACAAAAGAACGCTGAAACGCCTTGAGAAATTGGCTGATCAAATTGATGCTCTTGGTCCAGAAATGGAGAAGCTGTCAGATGATCAGCTTCGTGAAAAAACGGAAGAATTTCAGCAGCGCTATCAAAAAGGGGAATCCTTGGACGAATTGCTTGTGGAAGCATTCGCAGTTGTCCGCGAAGGTTCCCGCCGCGTGCTTGGCCTTTACCCATACAAGGTCCAGTTGATGGGTGGTATTTCCCTGCATGAAGGGAATATCTCCGAGATGAAGACCGGGGAAGGTAAAACGTTGACAGCGACCATGCCTGTTTATTTAAATGCGATTTCCGGCAAAGGCGTCCACGTCATCACGGTCAATGAATACTTGGCAAGCCGTGACGCGACTGAAATGGGAGAGCTTTACGAATTCCTCGGATTGACTGTCGGCTTGAATTTGAACAGCATGTCCAAGGAAGAGAAGCAGCAGGCTTATAATGCTGATATCACTTATGGTACAAACAATGAGTTTGGCTTCGATTACCTGCGCGACAACATGGTGCTGTATAAAGAGCAAATGGTTCAGCGCCCGCTGCATTTTGCTGTAATCGATGAAGTCGACTCCATTTTGATTGATGAAGCGCGTACGCCATTGATCATTTCAGGACAGGCGGCCAAATCGACTCAGCTTTATATCCAAGCGAATGCGTTTGTCCGTACGCTGAAAAAAGAAGAAGACTACACATATGATGAAAAAACGAAAGGCGTCCAGCTGACTGAAGAAGGAATCAACAAATCAGAGCGCGCTTTCGGAATAGATAATTTGTTTGACATCACGCATGTCACATTGAACCATCACATCAATCAGGCATTGAAGGCACATGTCAGTATGCATCTGGATGTCGATTATGTGGTTCAGGAAGGCGAAATCATCATCGTTGACCAATTTACGGGACGTTTGATGAAAGGGCGCCGATACAGCGACGGGCTTCACCAAGCGATTGAAGCGAAGGAAGGCCTTGAGGTTCAAAACGAAAGCATGACGATGGCGACGATCACATTCCAGAACTACTTCCGTATGTACGAAAAGCTTTCCGGTATGACTGGTACAGCGAAGACGGAAGAAGAGGAATTCCGCAATATCTACAACATGCGTGTTGTGGTCATTCCGACGAACCGTCCGATTACACGTGATGATCGTCCTGACTTGATTTTTGCCAGCATGGAAGGGAAGTTCCGTGCAGTTGTCGAGGAAATTGCTGAGAGACATAAAAAAGGCCAGCCGGTCCTTGTCGGTACGGTTGCTATTGAAACGTCGGAGCTTATTTCCAAGCTCTTGACGAAAAAAGGCGTCCGCCACAATGTCTTGAATGCGAAAAATCATGGACGTGAAGCTGAAATCATCCTTGATGCCGGCCAGCCGGGTGTGGTAACCATCGCAACGAACATGGCAGGACGCGGTACGGATATCAAGCTTGGAGAAGGCGTGAAGGAACTTGGCGGCCTTGCTGTCGTTGGTACAGAACGCCACGAATCCCGCCGTATTGATAACCAGCTCCGCGGACGTTCCGGACGTCAAGGAGACCCTGGTGTCACTCAATTCTATCTTTCCATGGAAGATGAATTGATGAGACGATTCGGCTCCGACAATATGAAAGCCATGATGGAGCGGCTTGGTATGGATGATTCCCAGCCAATCCAAAGCAAAATGGTTTCTCGTGCAGTCGAGTCCGCTCAGAAGCGAGTGGAAGGAAACAACTTCGATGCACGTAAACAGCTTCTACAATACGACGATGTCCTTCGCCAGCAGCGCGAAATCATCTACAAACAGCGTAATGAAGTGCTTGAAGCAGAAGACCTGCGCGTGATTGTGGAAAATATGATCAAAGCAGTCATCGGCCGTGCCGTTGATTCCCACGCTTCACTTGCTGAAGATGAGGAAAACTGGAATCTACAAGGTCTTGTTGACTATGTCAATGCCACCCTTCTTCATGAAGGCGACGTAACAGTTGCTGACCTTCGCGGAAAAGACCCGGAAGAAATGTCCGAGCTTATCTTTGCGAAAGTAACTGAACGCTATGATGAGAAGGAAGAGCTTTTGAGCGAAGAGCAAATGATCGAGTTCCAAAAAGTCATCCTTCTTCGTGCGGTTGATACGAAATGGATCGACCACATCGATGCAATGGAGCAGCTTCGCCAAGGTATCCACCTTCGTGCTTACGGGCAGATCGATCCGCTTCGTGAATATCAAAGCGAAGGCTTCGCGATGTTTGAAACTATGATCGAAGCAATCGAAGAAGATGCTGCGAAATACGTCATGAAAGCGGAAATCCGCAACAACCTGGAGCGCCAAGAGGTTGCAAAAGGACAAGCGGTCAACCCGAAAGAAGACGGCGGCGAAGTGAAGAAGAAGCCTGTGAAGAAACAGGAAGAAGTAGGACGCAATGAACCTTGCCCTTGCGGAAGCGGCAAGAAATATAAAAACTGCCACGGAAAATTGGCTTAATCGATTTTTCGGTCTAAGCCCGGTTTGCGGACTGCCAGCCGGCATAGTATACTTTTAAAAGAGGGTGAAGGAGAATTTGTTCTCCTTCACTTTTTGATGCGATAGAAACACACTGATGCACGGCATCGGTTAATTATATTTAGAGGTGATCAGAATGGAATTATCAGAAATCAGATCAGAGCTTGAAAAAACAGCTAGAGTATTAGCGGACTTCAGGGGGTCTCTTTGACTTAGAAAACAAAGAGGCGCGCATTGCCGAATTGGATGAAGTCATGCTGCAGCCGGACTTCTGGAATGACCAGCAGCAGGCGCAGGGCGTCATCAATGAAAGCAACGGATTGAAGGACCTTGTCAACGAATACAATGATATGGTCGAAACGCAGGAAAACCTTGAATTGACTTATGAATTGGTCAAAGAAGAGGACGATCCTGAACTGCAGGAAGAGCTTGAGAGCGAAATGAAGGACCTCGTCAACCGTTTGAATGACTATGAGCTTCAGCTATTGTTGAGCGAAGAATATGATAAAAACAACGCAATCCTTGAATTGCACCCGGGTGCCGGCGGAACGGAATCCCAGGACTGGGGCTCCATGCTGCTTCGCATGTATACGCGCTGGGCTGAGAAAAAAGGCTTCAAGGTGGAAACGATGGACTACCTTCCAGGTGATGAAGCAGGAATCAAGAGTGTTACATTATTGATTAAAGGGCACAATGCTTACGGATATTTGAAAGCGGAAAAAGGAGTACATCGTTTGGTCCGGATCTCTCCATTTGATTCATCCGGACGCCGCCATACTTCATTCGTTTCCTGCGAAGTTATGCCGGAATTCGATAATGAAATCGAAATTGACATCCGTACAGAAGATCTTAAAATCGATACGTACCGTGCGAGCGGTGCCGGCGGTCAGCATATCAATACAACCGATTCTGCCGTCCGTATTACTCATACGCCCACTGGGGTCGTGGTGACATGCCAGTCCGAGCGCTCTCAGATTAAGAACCGTGATGCGGCCATGAAAATGTTGAAAGCCAAGCTTTATCAGCGCGAGATTGAACAGCAGGAAAAAGAGCTGCTTGAAATCCGCGGTGAGCAAAAAGAAATCGGATGGGGAAGCCAGATTCGCTCTTACGTCTTCCATCCATATTCCATGGTGAAAGACCACCGCACCAATACAGAATCCGGAAACGTCCAAGGTGTCATGGATGGAGACTTAGACAACTTCATCAATGCGTACCTGCGTTCACGAATTTCTTAAGGTGTCGTAAAATATGCGAGGAAATATTGAAGCCCTGATGCATATGCATTGGGGCTTTTTTGGTGCACTGAATTCTTTTTCGGCAATGGTAAATGATAATTTTAAGGATTTAGCACTTTAACACGTTATCTGATTGGCATTTACACCCATTCATCTCCGTGCTATACTCACTTCGGCAATTATCGACAAATGCATCAAAGGAGCACAAAAAACATGAAAAAAAACAGAGTAAATCAACCGGCACATCCTGTGTACCAAAAGGTTTCAGAATATATCCAGGTGATTATCGGATCCGCGATTGTCGCGATCGCCTTCAATGTATTTTTGCTGCCGAATGAAGTCGCTTCAGGCGGAGTGAGCGGAATCAGTACGATTTTGCACGGCCTCTTAGGCTGGGAGCCTGCCTATGTACAGTGGGCATTGAATATTCCACTTTTCATTGCAGGACTTATTTTTCTTGGCCTTCAATTTGGCTATAAAACACTGGTCGGCACTATTTTCCTTCCATTGGTCGTTTATTTTACGAAAGAGTGGGAGCCTTGGACGCTTAACCCTTTATTGGGCGCTTTGTTTGGCGGAATCGGCGTTGGGTTTGGGCTCGGAATTGTATTCAGAGGGAAAGCATCAACAGGCGGAACCGACCTGGCTGCACAGATCATTACGAAATTCACTGGTTTTTCTCTCGGGAAATCCGTTGCCATTATCGACGGAATGATTGTATTATCCGCAGCAATCGTTTTTGATATTGAAAAAGGTCTTTACGCTTTGATCGGATTGTTCGTTACAAGCAAAACGATCGACCTTGTCCAGGTTGGATTCGGCCGTTCGAAAATGGCGTTGATCATCACGGACCATAAAGAAGAAGTCCGCGAAGGGATTTTGAATAAAATTGACCGTGGTGTGACAAAACTATCAGCATATGGCGGATATACGGACAGCGAAAAACCAGTCCTCATGTGCGTCGTGGATCAGACAGAATTTACAAAACTGAAACAATTGGTCAGAAGCATTGACCCTGCTGCATTTATCATTGTGACGGATGCATCTGAAGTTGTAGGGGAAGGTTTTAGAGAAGCCTAATCCTGGTATACTATAAGGAGAAGAAATTTTTTCCTAGGGGGAAAGATATGAAGAAACTAATGGCGCTGCTATTGGGATCTGCTCTTGTCCTTGGACTTGCAGCCTGCGGAGGCGGCAACGACGAGTCAAAAAATAAGGGCAATGAATCCACAGAAACGGCAAGCTCCGGTGATCCGGCAGCAAAGATTTTTCAACAAAAATGCTCCACATGCCATGGCGGCAACCTGGAAGGCGGATTCGGTCCAAGCCTTAAGAAAATCGGCGGCGAACTTAGCCAGGACCAAATTTTGAAGACCATCCAAAACGGAAAAGGACAGATGCCTCCTAACGTCATCAAAGGCGACGATGCCAAAATGGTAGCGGAATGGCTGTCCAAGAAAAAATAATGTGTGAAAAGCTTTCTCTTCTATAATGGGGAGAAAGCTTTTTTATTTCATTTTCGAGGCGCAAACAACCCACTTTTATTCTTTTATGCATTAAATTAAAAATCGCACCTTCTACCTCTTGCGCAAGGAACAATCCACCTTTATAGGATGAATTATCCATATTATTTCGACCCTTGAAATGAAACTGTAATAAAAATTACCCTTAACATGACATCCTAGGATGTTATAATGGGTCTGTGCCAAATTTTCGATAGCATTCAACAAGGAATTTTGCTCAATGCTGTCGAAATATAAAAGTCTGGTAAATTTTTGTATATAAGATTAACAGACTATTGAAAAAAGTGAGCATGATTCGATAAGACTATTTACTTCACGGACCAAACACATAATTAGAATAATAGGTGATTAATAATGATTGATATGAAGGATGTCCATAAAAAGTATCCGAATGGCATCATGGCTGTCAACGGGATAAACGTCCATATAAAACAAGGTGAGTTTGTTTATGTGGTCGGGCCGAGTGGGGCTGGAAAATCCACTTTCATTAAAATGATGTACCGCGAGGAAAGGCCGACACAAGGAGACATTGTGGTAAGCGGCGTCAACCTTGCAAAATTAAAAAATAACCGGGTTCCATATTTAAGAAGGAACATCGGAGTCGTCTTCCAGGACTTTAAGCTTCTTCCAACATTGACCGTTTATGAAAACATCGCATATGCCCTAGAGGTTATTGAAGAACAGCCTAAATACATAAAGAAACGCGTCATGGAAGTACTGGACCTGGTTGGACTTAAGCATAAAGCACGCATGCTTCCGAATGAATTATCCGGAGGAGAGCAGCAGCGGATTTCCATTGCGCGCTCGATCGTCAACACACCGAAAGTGGTGATTGCTGATGAGCCGACAGGAAATCTTGACCCGGAAACTTCTTGGGATATCATGAATCTCTTTGAAGAAATCAACAGCAGAGGGACAACAGTGGTTATGGCAACGCACAACCGTGAGATTGTAAACACGATCAAGCATCGCGTTATTGCAATTGAAAACGGTAAGATTGTCCGTGATGAACAGCGGGGGGATTACGGATATGAAGATTAGAACAATTGGAAGGCACTTCCGCGAAAGTTTCAAAAGCTTAAGCCGGAACGGATGGATGACATTCGCATCTGTCAGTGCCGTAACAGTAACTCTTTTATTAGTCGGTGTATTCTTCGTCATTATGATGAACATGAATAAAGTGGCTACAGACATTGAAAAAGATGTAGAGATTCGTGTCCACGTTGATTTGACGGCGAAAGAAAAAGACAAAGATCTATTGAAGCGCCAGATTGACAACATTCCTCAAGTACAGAGCATCAAGTATTCTTCTAAACAAGCAGAATTGAAGAATCTGATTAAGGATATGGGAAGCGACTTTAAATTATTCGAACAGGATAATCCGTTGTATGACGTGTTTATCGTAAAAACGAAGAATCCGACAGATACGAAAATTGCAGCAAATAAGATCGAGCGGTTCAAAAACGTAGCCAAAGTGGAATACGGCGCAGGTAAAGTGGACAAGCTCTTTAAATTCTTGAAATACAGCCGGAACGTAGGACTTGTACTGATCATTGGACTCCTGTTCACAGCGATGTTCCTGATCTCCAATACAATTAAAATTACTATTTTCGCCAGAAGAACTGAGATTGAGATCATGAAGCTTGTCGGTGCGACCAACTGGTTCATCCGCTGGCCGTTCCTGTTAGAAGGTTTCTGGCTTGGGATACTCGGATCAGTATTCCCGATCATCATTGTGATCACAGGCTATAAATATGCTTACGATTACATCTCTCCAAAGCTGACGTCACATTTCATCAAAGTTCTCGACTTTGCACCGTTCGTATATGAAGTGAGCGGCATCTTGATCTTGATGGGCGCCATCATCGGAGGATGGGGAAGCATGATGAGCATCAGACGCTTCCTGAAAGTATAAACTTCAAGGGAATCAAGCTTCGGTTTACTAGTTCCCTATTAATATTGACGTAAAACATAGATAGAAAGTTTCATAGAAAAAGAGAAAGCGTAAGGACGGAAAGGGGAAAAAACGTGAGAAGACGCAACATTCTTTCATTCACTTTAGCTACGACTCTTGGGGTAACAAGTTTATTCGCTGCCAATGGGATGGCAACTGCATCAACTTTATCAAATTTACAAAAACAACAGCAGGAAAACCATAACAAACAAAACAGTGTAAAATCTAATATCAATACGAAAAGTTCTGCTATTGATAAAGTAAAAGGCGATCAGCAAGATGTAAAAGCTGAAATTGCCAAACTGGATCAGGCAATTGCTGAAACTGATCAAAAAATCAAAGATAAGCAAACTGAAATTGCCAATACTCAAGCAGAAATCGAAAAGCTTAAGGGTGAAATCGAGGAGCTTAAAAAGCGCATCGCTGAACGCAATGAATTGTTGAAGCAGCGTGCACGTGCTATCCAGACGCAAGGCGGATCCGTAAACTATCTTGACGTTCTTTTAGGTGCTGAAAGCTTCAGTGACTTTATTGACCGTGCTTCTGCAGTGACAACTCTTGTCAATGCGGACAAGCAGATCATTGAAGAACAAAAAAGAGATAAAGCGGATTTAGAAGAAAAGCAAGCTTCTGTCGAAAAGAAATTGGCTGATCTTCAATCCATGCTTCAAGACTTGAACAATATGAAATCTAAATTCAACTCTCAAAAAGCACAAAGAAATGAATTGTTGAAAGAACTTCATAAACAGCAGAAATCTCTTGAGGCTGAAAAGCTGAACCTTCAAGAAGAACAAGAATTGCTAAAGGGTCAGGATGCAGCATTCGCTAAAGCCATCCAATTGGAAAAAGGCCGATTAGCTGAACTTGAACGCCAACGCAAAGCAGCGGCAGCAGAGCGTGCAAGACAAGCAGCAGCAGCTGCGGCTCACTCTTCCAGTGGCGGCGGAGGCAGTGTAAGTGAAAGTCTTCCAGCAGTGACTTCCGGCGACTTCATGCGCCCTGCAGAAGGATATGTTTCTTCTGAATTCGGCGGACGCTGGGGTGAAATCCACTACGGTATGGATATTGCAAAAGGCGGAAGTGTACCTGTAGTTGCAGCAGCTGACGGTGTCGTCATCCGTTCTTACCTTTCTTCCAGTTATGGAAACTGTATCTTTGTAGCACATTCCGTCAATGGAAAGCAGTACACAACTGTTTACGCACACATGTCCACTCGCTTGATTGGAACTGGTGCGACAGTTGCTAAAGGCCAAAAAATCGGCTACATGGGAAGCACAGGCGAATCCACTGGTCAGCATTTGCACTTCGAACTTCACGAAGGACCATGGACAGCAGACAAGCGAAACGCTGTGAACCCACGCAGATACATCAACTTCTAATAACTAATATTGAGTTATTCAACACCACTCATCAATGATGAGTGGTGTTTTTTTTTTACATAAATCTAGTGGATGACAGGAAAAATTAGTAAGGAAGGTATTTTTTAATTTGAAACGAGGTTCTGTTGTGAAGGAACAAATTCTATCAATGCCGCATTTGATTCAGATCATCACTGCCATCTTGGGTGGGACGGCTGCCCGTTTGTTTGTACTGCGGGAGGACTTTCGGCAATACCCCACATATCCAAATGGATACTTAAGCCATGCTGTGATGGGGTTTGTGGCAGCGACACTTGGCGCGGTGCTGGTTCCTGCCCTCATGACCAATAATTTGACCAGCGTCACATTTTTGACGCTCGCCATCACGCAGTTTCAAAATGTGAGGAAAATCGAACAGGCAAGCCTCCAATTATTAGAGGAAACAGAGTATACGAAACGTGGAAATGCCTATATTGATGGGATTTCTAAGACCTTTGAGGCGAGGAATTATATTGCCCTCATTGTCTCGCTGGTGATTGCCGCCATCATGGAAATCATGGATGACAACATAACTTGGATCAGGATTCCGGCTGGACTGGCAGCTGGTGGAATCGTCTATATTTGGATGAAGAACTTTTCTAAAGGAAAAGTGATTTCTGACATCGCTTCTGTTTCAGCTGGGGAAATTTCTATCAAAAATAATGAATTGTATGTGGATGATATATTTGTCTCCAACCGCATCGGCATCGAAAGAGGTCAGGAGATGATTTTAAAGGAGGGCTTGGCAGTAGTACTCACTCCGAAATCGGATCATTTCCGGATTTCCTTGGATAATTACGGACAGCGTCAAGCGATTTTGTTTGAAATCACCAGGTCGCTGGGAATCAAACGATATCATTACACACGGAAGGATTACATTGACGGAAGGATTGTGTTTGTCGTCGTCCCGATTCTACAGAATATCGACCGGATGATTACATCCGTGGAAAATACTCCGCTTCTCGAAAGCATCCAGAAGAATCATAAATTTTTAAAGGACAGGAGCGAGGATTATGAATGACTTGAAAATTTATGCCTTCATTGGATTGCCGAAGCATACAGAAGAAGTGATCTATCCTGGGGATGCAGTGCTGCTGCTGGCAAAGGATGAAGATGAGCAGCAGGTGCTAATGAGGGATGTGGCGCTTGCTGTCAGGGGAGATGTCGTGAAGCTCAGTAATGGGCTGATAATGATTGTTACGGCTGATAGGTAGGTGGTAATGTTTGAAACATACTATGCAGGGTATTTGTGAAATAGACAGTTAGTTAAGATTAACTTGAAATTCTAAAAGAGGAGTGAGCAGTATGTCATTTGGCTACACTGTTGAAACATCAAAAGGAATGGACGATGCGGTACAGGCGCTTGAACAGGCTCTTAAAGAAGAGAAATTCGGAGTTCTTTGGGACTTTGATCTAGCTGGAAAACTTCGCGAAAAGGGAAAGGATTTTCCGTCTGGATACAGGGTTTTGGAGGTATGCAACCCGGATGAAGCTGAGAAAGTATTAAGCAAAGATAAGCAAGTGGGATATTTCCTGCCTTGTAAAATTGTTGTTTACGAAGAAGATGGCAAAACAAAAATCGGGATGCCGAACCCAACCACTCTGATTGAGCTCGCCAATGATCCTGAGTTGAATGAAATTGCCGCTGACGTAGAAAACAGACTGAAAAAAAGCATTGATAACGCGAAATAAATTGAAAAGTGAAGAACCGGGCGCAATTTGCCCGGTTCTTATTTTGTTTACTGAAGGTGCTTGATGTCGCTTCAGCCTGGCTCTGGAGGAAGGTATCACCAGTGCAATTTATGTTTGAATATTGCTCTGTGAGGAAATAAGTAAACTAGTTGTTATTTTCGTTTAGATCTCAAAGGAGGATGTTCATGAGTCTGCAAAGCAGTTTGAATCATAAGCTTGGTTCCAAGTATCACAATATACGATCGTTTACTGAAAAGATTACGGCACCGCTGGAAACAGAGGACTATGTCGTTCAAGCAGGACCGGATGTCCGACCGCCAAAATGGCATTTGCTGCATACGACCAGGTTCTTTGAAAAGAATATATTAATGGAATATGTTCCACGCTATAGCCCGTATAACGAACATTTTAGTTCTCTTTTCACACACGAGAGAGGCCATTCCGGACAGCTGGGAGCTTCGTTTTCACGTCCTACGGTAAAAGAGGTTATCTCCTATCGCCACCATGTGGATGAACACATGATGAAGCTGATAGAGAAACTCAATCCGGATGACCACCGTGATATCAACCGTTTGATTGAAATGGGCTTGCAGAATGAACAGAAGCATCAAGAACAGCTGCTGGCTGATATCAAATATCTTTTTTCAACGAATCCATTGGCTCCATCCTATATGAAGGAACCAGAGGACTTTTCTGAATCCATTCCATTCCAGGAGCCTTCGATGATTGAAATGGAAGGTGGACTCGTTGAATTCGGTTTCGCGGGTGAAGGGGATGCACACGAATATGAAGGGGTGCGGCAGAAGGTTTGGCTGAATCCTTATTCGCTCTCTTCCCATCCAGTCTTGAACGCTGAATATATGCAGTTCATTGAGGATGGTGGATATGAGCGTCCTGAGCTATGGCTTGCCGATGGCTGGGAGCTTGTGCAACGAGAGGGATGGAATGCCCCGCTTTATTGGAGGGGCAATGGCGGTGATTGGCAGCTTTATACGATGAGCGGCGAGCGGAAGCTGGAAAAGTATGAACCTGTCTGCCACATCAGCTATTTTGAAGCAGATGCCTATGCACGCTGGAAAGGAATGCGCCTTCCGACAGAAGCAGAATGGGAAAATGCGTTTGAATTAGTACAACGAGAGGGGAATTTTGCAGAAAAAGGACTTTATCATCCTTCATGGAAGGATGTATCCATGCAAGGTCCTTTCAACAAGGCATTCGGAGATGTGTGGGAATGGACTTCAAGCCTTTACGCCACACGTCCAAAGGCAACACATGCAGCGGGCCTTTCTATGCAGGAGCAGCCTTACAGCAGATCTAATCAGTTTGTTCTTAAAGGCGGTTCCTGTGCCACCCCTTCTTCCTTTATCCGACCGAGCTCAAGACTTGTATCAGAGCCGGCAAAACGCGTGCAGTTCAGCGGGTTCCGACTGGCTAAGGATTTATAGGAAGACAAGCCTTGATAAACTTGTTAATACAGAAATCAATAAAATCCCCTTCCCGCACCAAAGGAAGGGGATTTTATGCGTAAACGCCGCAGCAGTGGCATTTTTGGGAAACATTGCCGACAACGGACTTGCTAATTTCATTTATTTTTAATGTTTTTTTAATATGAGGGTATTCTTCATATTGTATGATGGTTTTGTAAGATTTTTTGGCAAAAAGTGAACCTTTTTTGGTTTTCATTCGTCTGTTATTTGTATGGGATTTACCAGAGTAAAAAATGTGATAAGATATAGATAAAACGATTTGGTTAAAATAAACAATTCCTGTTTAGGATTTATCGCAGGAATAAGGAGTTGTAGAAATGAAAAAGGTCTTATTTCTACCATTATTTCAAATGCAATCAGGACATCACCAAGTTTCTGAGACCATGATGAATTTATTAAAGAAACGGAACCCTTCCGCTGAATATAAAAAAATAGAACTTTTCACATATATCAATGAATCGCTTGGCGAGACGGTTACAAAAGGGTATTTGACGTGGATCAATGATTTCCCGAAAGCCTACGAATGGATTTATAAAAAAGCCGGCTATTCCGAAGAAAAAAAGGATAAGCCTAAACGTACATTGGAATTCTTTTTCCTCCGTAAAATGGAGCAGCTGCTTGAAGAGGAAAAGCCGGATTTGGTTGTATGTACGCAGGCGTTCTCTTCGTATCTTGTCAGCAGGCTGAAGATGTATGGCCGTACGCAGGTTGCAGCCATTAATGTGTATACAGATTTCTTCGTCAACCATTTCTGGGGAAAAGAAGGAATCGACTTGCACTTTGTCCCGACCGCCGATGTGAAAGAATATCTGGTCCGGGAACACCGCCTTTCACCGAATCAAATACAGGTGACGGGAATCCCGATTCACAGTGAATTTAAAAGAGGTCAGGCAAATGTGAAAAAGGATCAGAAGGAAAACCAGGTTCTGATCGCAGGCGGAAGCAGCGGCCTCGGCGATATCGTGGATCTCATCCCGAGGGAGCAAAAAGATCAATCGATTTCGTATCTGGTCCTCTGTGGAAGCAACAAAAAGCTTTATCAGGAACTGAAGGCCATGAATCTTCCGCATGTGAAGCCGCTGTCCTACATCTCATCAAGAAAAGAGATGAACGACTTGTATGACAAGGTGGACGCCATCATTACGAAGCCTGGCGGCGTGACGATCAGCGAAGTCCTTTACAAGGAAATCCCGATTTTCGTCTACTCATCCCTGCCAGGACAGGAAACGATCAACCTGGATTACTTGAAAAAGCACGGACTTGTTACGGAGCTGTCCAAACAGTCTCCAATCGAAGCGCAGTTGAAGGCAGTGCTCGAAAATGCTGAATCCATCGCAGATTATAAAGAAAGTCTGCAGCTCTATCATGATTCCAAAGAGCAGGCCACTCACGCTGAGATGTACCAATCTGTCATCAAAATGATGGATGAAGTCCGCAACCGGAGTTATCGTTTTGCACCTGCGGCAAAATCTACATGGTATAAAGTGGTTGGAAAGTATATTAAAGAAAAGATTTTATATAATTAAATTTCGAAGAGTGAAAAGTGCGGGCACTATTGCCTGCGCTTTTGTGCGCTTGGCAGCGCATCGGACTAATGGGTGAAAGTCCCTGACACACCGCAGTGGCGGAAGTGTCTAGCTGACAGGTAGTGCATTGTCTG